>JAGWSE010000316.1 GCA_028869395.1 Alphaproteobacteria bacterium
GGTGCGCGCCTCGAAGGGCAGCAGGTGGTCGGCCTTCTTGCCGACCGCGCCGGGGATCACCGTCCAGAAGCTCGGCCAGCCGGTGCCGCTGTCGTACTTCCATTCGGACCTGAAGAGCGGCAGGCCGCATCCCAGGCATACGAACGTCCCCTTCCGGTGTTCCTTCAGGAGCGGACTTGTCCAGGGTTGCTCAGTGCCGTCGCGACGGAGGATCTCATAAGACTCCGGCGGCAGGCGCTTCTTCCACTCCGCATCGGTGATCCTGCGCCAGGGCGAATTCGCGTAGGGATCGGCGGCGAAGGCGGCCGCAGGAAGGACGGCGGCGCAAACCGTCGCCATCAGGAAGAGGCGGCGGTCAGGATCGAGCTTGCTCATGACGCTGTTACGTACGCCCGGCGCATCTGGATGCAAGCGCTCGCGATCGAGGCCTCAGGGCCGCCATTCGTAGAGAGCGTCCGGCTCCTTCTCCTCGTTGGCGGATCCGTCTGTGAGCTCGACGAGGCGGAAGCCGTGGGCCTCATAGAGTTTGCGGGCGCGGGCGTTCTTCTGGAACGTCCACAGGCGACGGGTCTGGCGGTACGACAGCGGCTTCGCCAGGAGCGTCGGCCCGATCCCCCGCCCCTGCCAGTCAGGATGGACGTAGAGATGGTCGATCCAGCCCTCGCGGAAGGCGATGAAGCCCACGACAGCGTCCGCCTCTTCAGCAACCCAGACCTCGTCGCGCACCAGCATGCGCTCGCGGACGAACCAGAGGTCCTCTTCCGCCGTGTGGAGTTCCGGCAGGAACGGCAGCGAGATGCGGAAGGCGGTGCGAAGGATGATCGCGATCGCCTGCGCATCGGCATCGATGGCCCGCCGCAGCCTCAAAGCCCAGCGCCTTCCTCCAGGCCCAGCACCAGGTTGAGGTTCTGCACACAGGCGCCCGAGGCCCCCTTGCCCAGGTTGTCGAGCAGAGCGACCAGTCTCGCCTGTCCCCGCGCGGCGTTGCCGAACACGAACAGCTTCATCCGGTTGGTGCCGTTGAGCGCCTCGGGATCCAGCGCCGGAACGTAACCCGCCGCCCCGGCCCGCGCCTGGGCGAGCTCGCCGCATTCGGCCGCGGAGGCGACCTCAACGAACCGTTCGCCGGCGTAGTGCTCGGCCAGGCACGCCAGCAATTCGGCGGGCTTCGGCGCGCCGGGCAGCGCCCACAGCGGCAGCGGCGCCTCGACGATCATGCCCTGGGCGTAGCGCCCCACCGCAGGAGCGAACAGAGGCGGGTGCGCAAGGCCCGTTCGCAGCTGCATCTCCGGGACGTGCTTGTGGGCCAGGGTCAGGCCATAGGTGCGGAAGGCGTCCGACGTTCCGTCCGGCCTCGCGCCTTCCATCTCCGCGATCAGGCTCTTGCCGCCTCCGGAGTAACCGGAAATCGCATTGCAGGTCACCGGCCAGTCCGCGGGCAGGAGCCCGCCCTCGACGAGCGGACGGACAAGCGCAATGAACCCCGTCGCGTAGCAGCCCGGGTTGCTGACCCGCTTCGAGGCGGCGATCGCCTCGCGCTGGCCCCTGGCCATTTCGGGAAATCCGAACACCCAGCCAGGCGCCACCCGATGGGCTGTGGAGGGGTCGACCACGCGCACGCTGTTCGAGGTGATGAGGTCGACCGCCTCGCGGGCGGCGTCATCGGGCAGGCACAGCACCACGGCGTCGACGCTGTTCAACAGCTCGGCGCGGGCGGCCGGATCCTTCCGCTTCTCTGGCTCGATCGAGACCAGCTCGATGTCGCGTCGGCCGGCCAGCCGCTGGCGGATCTGAAGTCCGGTGGTGCCGGCTTCGCCGTCGATGAAGACTGTGTGGGCCATGGGTTCCAGGTCCGATGCAGAAAGGAAAAGGGCGCTCCGGTTGCCCGAAGCGCCCCTGATCCGGTCGCGAGTTGTCGCGGCGCGGTTAGCGCTTCGAGAACTGGAAGCTGCGTCGGGCCTTGGCCTTGCCGTACTTCTTCCGCTCGACGACCCGCGGGTCGCGGGTGAGCAGGCCGTGCGGCTTCAGGACCGCACGCAGGCCGGGCTCATAGTAGGTGAGCGCCTTGGAGATCGCGTGGCGCAGCGCGCCCGCCTGACCCGAGAGGCCGGAGCCCTCGACCGTGGCGATCACGTCGAACTGGCCGGCGCGGTCCGTCAGCTGGAACGGTTGGGCGAGCATCATCCGCAGCACGGGGCGGGCGAAGTAGACCTCTTCCTCGCGGCCGTTGATGGTGATCTTGCCCTTGCCAGGCTTGATCCACACGCGGGCGATGGCGTTCTTGCGCTTGCCGGTGGCGTAGGCGCGGCCCTGGGCGTCGATCTTGGGCTCGCGGACAGCGGCCTCTTCGGCCTGCGTGCCCATGCCCTTCAGGGCGTCGAAGCCGGTGGCTTCGGTGGCGGGGGTTTCGGACATCGCTCTTACGCGCTCCGCACGTTCTTGGCGTTCAGGTCGGCGAACGCGATGGTTTCGGGGTTCTGCGCTTCGTGCGGATGGGTCTCGCCCGTGTAGATGCGCAGGTGGGTCATCTGCTTGCGCGCAAGCGGGCTTTCCTTCGGCAGCATGCGTTCGACGGCCTTCTCGAGCACGCGCTCGGGGTACTTGCCGCCCAGGATCTGCCCCGCGGTGCGCTGCTTCACGCCGCCCGGATGGCCGGTGTGCCAGTAGAAGACCTTGTCGGAGAGCTTCTTGCCCGTGAAGCGCACCTTGTCGGCGTTCACGACGACGA
>JAGWSE010000317.1 GCA_028869395.1 Alphaproteobacteria bacterium
GACGGCGCGGCGAGTGGGCCGCGAGGGGTCGCCGCGCGCGACCCCTCACCCTACGTCGCCCGACACATTTATGCCTGCAACCCGCAGTCAGGATTCTCGTGTCGGCACGATTGTTCTCGCTCTGGGGGCGGACCGTCATTTTTGCGCGGCGGCGCCAAAATCGCGGTTCCGTGAAATTGCTGCATTGCAGCAAGACAAATGCCCGCCATGGTAGAAATAATTGGCCGGCCCGGGGGAGCGCGGTTGTGCGCTGCAGCAAGAGGGGGACTATAAAGTCGTTCCCAAACGCTGATCCGTATTCTGACCCCTTGACGCAATTATAAGGGGTTGCCAAAGGACCCGAGCCGCACGTCTAACAAAGCGGTAAGACTTCAAGATCCCTTCGGGGAAGGCGAAGTCGCCACGCGCCTTCGCAACGCCATTCTTCCACGCCTCGTTGGGAGTACGCGTTACGGGTCGGGCGCAGCGACAGCGGTTCTGACGCCTTGGCTCGAAAAATCGGGTCGGGGCGGCGGGCTTGTTTCAACTAGGGTGGAGACGCTCTCGCGCGACGACCCTCCGGCCAATCGTGCTAGACCAACCAGGAACTGGCGACAGATGCTCGACAACAAACTGAAGACCCCTTTCATCGCTCTCATCGGCGCCGTTGCGCTGATGGCGAGCGCGCCGGCGTTCGCCCAGAACGCCGCCCCGGCCGCGCCTGCGGCCAGCTCGTCCGCCGCGCCTGCGGCTGACGCTTCCGCGGCCCCCGCCGCTCCGGCCGCTCCGGCGCCGGACGCCGGTCTGCCTCCCCAGATGCAGCATGCGGGCCACATCAACATCGGCACCATGTTCATCGACGCCAAACCCGTCGTGAAGGTGGTCATGGTGGGCCTGGTGCTCGCCTCGATCTTCTCGTGGACCCTGCTGATCACCAAGCTCATCGAGTTCCGCTCGCTGAACCGCGCGTCGGACAACTTCCTCGAGGCCTTCCGCGGCGCCAAGTCCATCAACGACATGGGCCGGATCGCTTCTTCGGAAGAGTTCGAAGGCAACCCGCTGGCCGACATGGCCGCCGCGGCCGCCGCCGAAGTCGAACTTTCCCGCCAGGCCGGCCTGCAGGTCGGAGGCGAGCACCGCGAAACCACTCTCGGCCGCGTTCAGGCCGCGGTGGGCGCCGTGCAGGCCTCACTGACCCGCCGTCTCTCCAGCGGCATGCAGTTCCTCGCCTCGGTGGGCTCGAACGGTCCGTTCATCGGCCTGTTCGGCACCGTGTACGGGATCATGGACTCGTTCATCGGTATCTCGAACACCAACACCACCAACCTGGCGGTCGTGGCGCCCGGCATCGCCGAAGCCCTGCTCGCTACCGGTCTGGGCCTCTTCGCGGCCATCCCGTCGGTTATCTTCTACAACTACTTCCAGACCCGTATCTCCGCCTACGGCGCGCGGACGGAAGGCTTTGTGGCTGAACTGATGAACGCGATCTCCCGGCAGCTCGACAAAGGAGCCTAAGCCACATGGGAGCCAAACTCGCAGGCTCTGGGAACGACAAGTACCACGAGGAAGCGAACAGCGAGATCAACGTCACCCCCTTCGTGGACGTGATGCTGGTTCTCCTGATCATCTTCATGGTGGCGGCGCCCCTGGCTGCGGTGACGGTGAAGGTAAATTTGCCTCCCGCCGTGGCCAAGCCAGGGAAGAACCCGCCGAAACCGGTCTACATCTCGATCCAGAGCAATGGCCGACTGTTCATCATGGACAAGCCGACCGACCTCGCTGACCTGGGAGACGACTTGCGCGCCAGCCTTGGCGACAAGCGGAACCCGACGAAGGAACGGATCTTTATCCGGGCGGACAAGGACGTGCTCTACGGTGACTTCATGGGCGTGATGAACATGCTGCAGGACAATCAGTTCTACAGCGTCGCGCTCGTGGGCGAAGACAAGCGTAAGTAGGCGGTGACGTATGCCTGAAACACGCGACATCGCCCACCCCGGGCACAACCCGTTCGACGATCCTCGGCCGAAGCGCAACAAGGGCCTCACGGTGGCCCTCGTGGTGGCGGTCGTGGTTCACGCGGCCCTGGCGGTCTATCTGTGGAAGAGCAAGTTCCAACCGAACTTCAAGGACTACTCGGAAGACGTGACCGACGTCTCGATCATCAAGCCGGTCCCGCCTCCGCCGCCTCCGCCTCCTCCGCCGCCGAAGCCGAGCACGCCGCCGCCTCCGCCGCCGAAGATCCAACCGCGTCCGCCGGTCAACGTGCCGCAGACGCCGACGATCCCCCCGCTGCCGATCCCGCCGGTCGAGCACCACATCGAGCAGCCCAAGCCGCCGGCTCCGCCGCCGCCTGAGGTTCGCCCGTCGGTGATCACCCAGCCGGACTGGCTGCGGAAGCCCACCGGTGAGGACATGGCCCGGTACTATCCGGACCGCGCCCAGCGGATGAACATCGAAGGCCGCGCGACGATCAGCTGCACGGTCACCGCCCAGGGCACGCTGACAGCCTGCTCCGTGGTGGAGGAGACGCCCAGCGACGCCGGCTTCGGTGAAGCCGCGATGCGGATGAGCCGCCTCTTCAAGATGCGGCCCATGACCAAGGACGGATCGCCGGTCTCCGGCGGTACGGTCCGCATCCCGATCGTCTTCCAACTGCCGAAGGGCTTCTAGCTCAGGCCACATCCTTCAAGAGCCCCGGAGGCCAACCGCCTCCGGGGCTTTTTTCTTGTGCTGCCGGCGGCTTGATCCGGCCACGCCCGGCGACTAGAACCGGGCGCTCGCGATGCGCCGCCTTAGCTCAGTTGGTTAGAGCGCCAGATTGTGGCTCTGGAGGTCCCCCGTTCGATCCGGGGAGGCGGTACCATCGCTCCGCGCGTGGGGTGCGCTTCAGCGTTCGCCACGCCGCCGCGCTTTACGAAATCCTTATGCGAGGCTCGCTGGAGCCCTCTCGCCCCATTACGCCCATCGGCACGATGATCCGCCCCAACGTCGATTGACGGGTATCAAGGCTCTCTGACCGCCAAAGGCCGAGCCTACCGGACCCGTCGCATACGAGGGCGCCATGCTCGATCTCCTCTACCTGGTGCTGGGCGTCGCCGTCCTGGCGCTGTTCGTCGCCTACGCGGCGGCGCTGAGGCGTCTCTGACCATGCTCGAAATGCTGATCTGGGGCGCCGGCGCGCTCGTCATCGGCGGCTACATGCTTGCGGCCCTGATCCGTCCAGAGAAGTTCTGATGAACGCCGCCGGATGGACCGAAATCATTCTCACCATCGCCCTGACGGTGTGGCTCGCGTGGCCGCTGGGCGCCTTTGTCGCCCGCGTCTGGGAGGGCGAACCTACCTGGCTCGATCCCGTGTTGAAGCCAGTGGAGCGGTCGGTCTACGCCCTCTGCGGTGTGAAGCGCGACAGCTCGCAAGGCTGGTTCGCGTACGCCACGAGCTTCCTCGTGTTCTCTGCGGCCAGCTTCGTGGTGTTGTACCTGATCCTGCGCTTCCAGGACTTGCTGCCGCTCAATCCTCAGCACTTTTCGGGCATGAGTCCGCACCTGGCGTTCAACACCGCGGTCAGCTTCGTCACCAACACCAACTGGCAGTCCTACGCGCCGGAGCAGACCGTCTCGACTTTCTCGCAGATGGCCGGGCTGACCTCGCACAACTTCCTGTCGGCCGCCGCCGGCATCGCCGTGGCGGCCGCGCTGGCCCGCGCCTTCGCGGCCAACCGGGGCGAGGGGCTGGGGAATTTCTGGGTCGATCTGACCCGGATCAGCCTCTACGTGCTCTTGCCGATTTCGTTCGTGATCGCGCTCATCTACGTGGCTCTCGGTGAGCCGCAGACTCTCGCGGCGGGCGTCGTCGCCACGACGCTCGAAGGCGCCAAGCAGACCATCGCCCTGTTCCCGACCGCCAGCCAGGAGGCGATCAAGCAGTTCGGCACGAACGGCGGGGGCGTCTTCAATGCGAATTCCGCCCACCCGTTCGAAAACCCGAACGCGATCACCAACCTCATGGAAATCGTGTCGATGAACGTGCTGGGCTACGCCTGCGTCGTAGCCTTCGGCCGGATCGTCTTGGCGCGGAAGGACGCGCGCGCGCTCGTCGCGGTCATGGCGCTTTTCGTGCTGGGCGCCTCGGCCGCGATTTATGCGACCGAAACCCAGCGCGCGCCTGCGCTCGTGGCCGCCCACGCCGACGCCTCAGTAAACATGGAGGGCAAGGAGGTCCGCTTCGGGGCGCCTTCCACCGCGGTCTGGGCGGCCAATACCACGGGCGCCTCGGACGGCGGCGTCAACGCCATGCATGACAGCTTCATGCCGCTGGGCGGTGGCATCGCCATGTTCATGATCCAGCTGGGCGAGATCCTGCCGGGTGGCGTCGGATCCGGGCTCTACGGCATGATCGTCATGGCGCTGATCGCGGTCTTCGTGGCGGGGCTGATGGTGGGGCGGACGCCCGAGTACCTGGGCAAGAAGGTCGAGGCCCGCGAGATCAAGTTCGCCATGCTGGCGGTCCTCATCCTGCCGCTGTCGATCCTCGGCTTTGCAGGCGTCGCAGCGGTGCTTCCGGCCGCACTCAAGGGCCTCGGCAATCCGGGCGCCCACGGCCTGTCGGAGATCCTTTACGCCTACTCCTCGGCGGCCGGGAACAACGGCTCGGCTTTCGCGGGCCTTAGCGCCGATACCCCCTGGTGGGACACCACGCTGGGAATCGCCATGCTGCTCGGCCGCTTCGCCTACGCCGTGCCGGTGCTGGCGATCGCAGGCTCCCTCGCCGCCAAGCCCAAGCTCGCCGCCACCGCCGGGACCTTCCCGACCGACGGCCCGCTCTTCGTCGGCCTCTTGTCCGGCGTGATCCTCATCATGGGGGGCCTGCAGTTCTTCCCGGCCCTCGCACTCGGTCCCATCGTGGAGCACTTCCAGGTGCTCCAGGCCCTCGGCGGACGCTGACCCATGGACACCCCCGCAACCGCCGTCGCCCCGTCGCTCGGCGAATCCCGCCGCAAGGCGACGACCCTGGTCGGCAGCTTCTCCGCCTCGATCCTCGGGCGCGCGGGCCGGGACGCCGTGATGAAACTCGACCCCCGCTGCCTCACCGGCAACCCGGTGATCCTGGCGACCGAGATCGTCGCGGTGTTGGCTACGATCTCCACCGCACTCGCGGTCGCCTCCGGGGGCGGTTGGGGCTTTGCGCTCCAGATCGCTCTCTGGCTCTGGGCGACGGTGCTCTTCGCAAATTTCGCCGAGGCGATCGCCGAAGGACGCGGCAAGGCCGCCGCCGACAGCCTGCGCGCCTCGCGCGTCACCACCCGCGCCAAGCTGATCGTAGACGCCAGTCGGGGAACCGTCGTTCCGACGCCGGCCCATGAGCTGGGTTCGGGCCAGGTGGTGCTGGTCGAGGCCGGCGACGTGATCCCCGCAGACGGTGAGATCATCGAAGGCATCGCTTCGGTGAACGAAGCCGCCATCACCGGCGAGAGCGCCCCCGTGATCCGCGAAAGCGGCGGCGACCGCAGCGCCGTCACCGGCGGGACGACCGTGGTCTCCGACTGGATCAAGGTGCGGATCACTTCCGAGCCCGGCTCGACGTTTCTCGACCGGATGATCGCCATGGTCGAGGGCGCGGATCGCCGGAAGACGCCCAACGAGATCGCGCTCGCCGTGCTGTTGGCGGGGCTCACCATCATCTTCCTGATCGCGACGGCGACGCTGCTGGGGCTCGGCGCCTATTCCGGCGTAAAGCTCCCGCCGCTGATTCTGGGCGCGCTCTTCATCTGCCTCATCCCGACGACCATCGGCGGCCTGCTCTCCGCCGTCGGCATCGCGGGGATGGACCGGCTCCTGAAGGTCAACGTGCTGGCGACTTCGGGCCGCGCCGTCGAGGCGGCCGGCGACGTCGACACCCTGCTGCTCGACAAGACCGGGACGATCACCTTCGGCAACCGCATGGCGACCGAGGTGATCCCTGCGCCGGGCGTGCGGCCGGAGCGGGCGATGGAAGCCGCGCTGATGGCCTCGCTCGGCGACGAAACGCCGGAGGGCCGCTCGATCGTCGAGCTGGCGGCCGGCCAGGACCTGAAGGCCGAGCCGCCGCCCGGCGCCGAGATCATCGCCTTTTCCGCCACGACCCGGCAGTCCGGCCTGAACGCGGGCCAGCGGTCCTGGCGCAAGGGCGCCGTGGACGCCGTGCTCAAGACGCTGGGCCTTTCGCAGTCCGACGTGCCCGCCCAACTGGCCGCCGCGGTGGACCGGATCGCCCGCGCCGGCGGCACGCCCCTCGCCGTGAGCGAGGATGGCGTGCTTGTGGGCGTGATCCATCTGAAGGACGTGGTGAAGCCGGGGGTCAAGGAGCGCTTCGCAGACCTGCGCCGCATGGGCATGCGCACGGTGATGATCACCGGCGACAACCCGGTCACCGCCGCCGCCATCGCCTCGGAGGCCGGCGTCGACGACTTTCTCGCCGAGGCGACCCCCGAGGACAAGCTTCGGCTCATGCGCGAGGAGCAGGGTCGGGGGCGGCTGGTCGCCATGTGCGGCGACGGGGCGAACGATGCGCCCGCGCTCGCCCAGGCCGACGTCGGGGTGGCCATGCAGACGGGCGCCCAGGCCGCCCGGGAGGCTGGCAACATGGTCGACCTCGACAGCGACCCGACGAAGGTCATCGAGATCGTCGAGGTGGGAAAGCAGATGCTGATCACGCGCGGCGCCCTGACGACCTTCTCCATCGCCAACGACGTGGCGAAGTACTTCGCGATCATCCCGGCGATCTTCGTGTCCGCGCTCCCGGCCCTCGGCGCGCTCAACATCATGGGCCTCGCGAGCCCCAGGAGCGCGATCCTCTCGGCGGTGATCTTCAACGCCCTGGTGATCGTGCTGCTGATCCCGCTGGCGCTGAGGGGCGTGCGCTACCGTGCGATCGGCGCCGCGCGCCTCCTGCAGCGAAACCTCTTCATCTATGGGCTGGGCGGGATCGTCGCCCCGTTCATCGGCATCAAGCTCGTGGACCTTGTGGTCTCGGGCCTGCACCTCGTGTGAGGACCCCATGCTCTCCGAGATCCGTCCGGCGATCGTCGCCACGCTGTTCTTCACGCTCCTGCTCGGGGTCGGTTATCCCTTGCTCGTCACCGGGGTCGCGAAGGTGGCGTTTCCAGCTCAGGCGGGAGGCAGTCTGATCCGCAAGGATGGGCGGGTGATCGGCTCGGCCCTGATCGGGCAGGGCTTCACGAGGCCCGAGTATCTGCATCCGCGCCCGTCGGCCGCTGGCGCCAACGGCTACGATCCCACGGCCTCGGGGGGAACGAACCTGGGACCGCTCAATCCCGCGCTGATCAAGCAGGTTAAAGCCGCTGCCGAGGCGATCCGCGGCGATGCGCCCGGGACGCCCATTCCGCCCGATGCGGTGACCTCCTCGGCCTCGGGACTGGACCCGGACGTTTCCCCGGCGAACGCCGCGCGGCAGGCAGGCCGGATCGCGGCCGCACGAGGCGCCGCGCCCGCCGAGGTGCAGAAGATCATCGACGCCCATACGCAAGGACGCTGGCTGGGGGTGTTCGGCCAGCCGCGCGTCAATGTTCTGCAGACGAACCTCGCCCTCGACGCCGCCCTGCCGCGCGCCCAAGCTAAGGGGCCATGACCTTCGAAGAGCCGCTCAGGCCCGACCCGGACGCCCTGCTGGCGGCCACGCGGCCAGGCCGGGGGCGGCTGAAGGTGTTCCTCGGGATGTCGCCCGGGGTCGGCAAGACCTACGAGATGCTGCGCGCCGCCCGCAGGCGAAAGGCCGAGGGCGGTGACGTCGTGGTCGGCGTGGTGGAGACACACGGGCGCAAGGAGACCCAGGCCCTCCTGCGCGGGCTCGAGGTGATGGCGCGCAAGCCCGTCGACTACAAGGGCCGCAGTCTTTCGGAGTTCGACATCGACGGGGCGCTCAAGCGCAGGCCGAAGCTCCTGCTGGTTGACGAATACGCGCACTCCAACGTGCCGGGCTCCCGCCACCCCAAGCGTTGGCAGGACGTGGAGGAGCTGCTGGCGGCCGGCATCGACGTCTGGACGACGCTGAACGTCCAGCACCTTGAGAGTCTCGTCGACGTGGTCTGGAAGATAACCGGCGTGCGTCAGCGCGAGACAGTGCCCGACCTGGCGCTCTCCGAGGCCGACGAGATCGAGCTCATCGACATCACGCCCGCCGAGCTTCGCGAGCGAATGGCCGAGGGCAAGGTCTACCTGCCGGAGACGGCGAAGCTCGCAGCGGAACGATTCTTCAAGGTCGAGAACCTTACCGCCCTTCGTGAGCTGGCGCTCAGACGCGCGGCGCAGGCCGTAGATGACCAGCTCATCGGAGCCATGAAGCGCGCCGGCGTGGAAGGACCCTGGGCGGCGGGCGAGCGCATCCTGGTTCTCGTTGGGCCGGACGCCATGGCGAGCACGCTCGTGCGCGCGGGCCGGCGTCTCTCCGACATGATGATGGACGCGCCCTGGACCGTCGCCCACATCGAGCGCCCGAATGCGGCGGCGCCCAGCGCGTCGGTGGCGCAGAAACTCAGGGAAGCGCTCAAGCTCGGCGAGCAGCTGGGCGGCTCGACCGTCACCCTGACCGGAGACGACATGGTTGCCTCTGCGCTCGACTATGCGCGGCGCAACAACGTCACCCAGATCGTCGTGGGCAGGAGCGGTCGCCGGCGACTGCCCTTCCGGCGGGACCTGATCACGGCCCTCGTCGACGAAGCGCCCGGCGCGGCCGTGCATGTCATCACCGAGACCGCCGAGCGAGGCGGCGAACACCTGGCGTCGAAGCGCCCGATCCGGGTCGGCTGGGCGGGTCACGTCGGAGCCCTCGCCGCCGTGCTCGCCGCGAGCGGCGTGGCTTTCGTGCTTGATCGCTATGTCCAGAGCGCCAACCTGGCGATGGTCTACCTGCTGAGCGTGTTGGTCTCAGGCCTGGCGTTCGGCCTTTGGCCGTCGGTGACGGCGGCGGCCGCCTCAGCCCTGATCTACAACTTTTTCTTCCTGCAACCTCGGCTCACCTTCTACATCGGCCACGCCGCCGACGTGCTCACCTTCGCGGTGTTCTTCGTGGTCGCCATGACCACAGGCTGGCTTACGGGGCGCGTGCGGGACCAGGCGCGCTCCACGTCGCGGCGGGCGTCGGCGATCGCCGCGGTACTGAACGCCACGCGGAGGCTCTCCGCCGCGGCGCGGGCGCAGGACGCTGCGTCCGCACTGGCCGAACAACTCGCGGCCGCGACCAATGGCAAGGCCGTCGTGCTGACGCCCTCGGGAGACGACATCGTCCTCGCCGCGGCATCCCCCTCCCAGCCAGCGCTTTCGACGGGCGACATGGCCGCCGCCCGCTGGGCGTGGGACAAGGGCGAGCCTGCGGGCGCCGGAACGGGCACGTTGCCGACGGCGGGCTGGACGTTTCGCCCGCTGCAGGGGGTGAAGACGCGCGCCGGCGTCGCCGGAGTCGAGCCGCAGGCTGTCGCGACGGAGGATGGAGAGCGCTTTGTCGCCGCGCTACTCGACCAGGGCGCGGTGGCGCTGGAACGGGCGGAGTTCGCCGCCATGGCGGCCGACGCCGAGGCGCTTCGGCGCACCGACACCCTGCGCTCGGCGCTGCTCAACTCCGTCAGCCACGACCTTCGAACGCCCCTATCGACGGTGCTGGGTTCGGTCACGACGCTAATCGAATACGGCGCCACCCTGAAGCCGAAGGTGAAGGACGATCTGCTGGTCTCCATCCGCGAGGAGGCGGAGCGTCTGAACCGCTACGTGGGCGACCTGCTCGACATGACACGCCTCGAAGGCGGCGCTCTCGTCACGCGGCGGGAGTGGACCGATGTTCGTGACGTGCTGCGCGCGGCCGTGGAGCGGGTGAAGCGCAGGCTTGGCGCCCGCAAGCTGAAGTGGGATTTCCCGGACCAGGTGACGCTGGTGATGGCCGACGCCGCCCTGCTGGAACAGGCGCTGGTCAATATCCTCGAGAACGCCATCGCCTACAGCCCCGACAACGCGGCGATCGAGGTCGCAGCCTACGAGGACCGACGCAACGTGGTGATCAGCATCGAGGACGAGGGCCGCGGCATCCCGACGGCGGAGCTGACCCAGGTGTTCGAGAAATTCCGCCGCATGGATGAAGCCACCGACCGGGGCAAAGGCGCCGGAAAGGGCGCGGGCCTGGGGCTCGCCATCTCCAAGGGCTTCGTCGAAGCCATGGGCGGGCGTATCGCCGCCGCGAGCCCGATTCACGATGGTCGTGGCACGCGCATCCTGATCAGTTTGCCGAAGGAACAGCCCACGCCCGAGTATCTGATGTGAGCGACTACAAGCCCCGCATCCTGGTCATCGACGACGAGCCGCAGATCCACCGCTTCCTCGGGCCGGCGCTGGATGCGGCAGGCTACGAACCGGTGCGCGCCGAAACCGCCGCCGCCGGCCTGAAGGAGCTGGCGCGAAAGGCGCCGGACGCCGTGGTCCTCGATCTTGGCCTGCCGGACCTCGACGGCAAGGACGCGCTCACGAGGGCCCGGGCCTTCTACCAGGGCCCCATCCTGGTCTTGTCTGCGCGCGACAAGGAGACCGAGAAGATCGACGCCCTCGACATGGGCGCAGACGACTACGTGGAGAAGCCGTTCGGGGTCGGCGAGCTGCTGGCCCGGCTCCGCGTGGCGCTCCGCCACCGCCTCCGCGACGAGGGCGCAGAGCCCGTCGCGGAGGCCGGCGACCTCAGGATCGATCTCATCAAGCGCCTCGTGACCCGGCACGGAGAGCCGATCCGCCTGTCGCGCCGCGAGTATGACCTGCTCGCCCAACTCGTGCGCGGCGCCGGCAAGGTCATGACCCATCGCCAGCTTCTCACGGCGGTGTGGGGACCGGCCCATGAGCACCACGTGGAATATCTGCGCGTCTTCGTGGGCCAGCTGCGCCAGAAGATCGAGGCGGATCCGTCCCAGCCGGCGCTGATCAGGACTGAACCCGGCGTGGGCTATCGATGGACGGGCTGAGCCCTGTCTGCGAACGCCGGCGTCGCCCTCGGACGGTGCGTCATCTCGGCACGGGCGCCCGACTTGGCGCGATTTTGCCCGTTGCGTGGAAGATCGCCCGCTGAAGCTTCGGTCGATTAGAAAATTCTTCCTCGGGTTTAGCATTCGGCCCATCGACAAGGGCTGATCTTGCCGGGTAAATGCCCGGAACGCGTGCTGCGGCCTGCGCGAGAATTTCGGGCCGTGCTTTGGCGCGCGTGGGACTTTGAGAGGACGAGATGCGGTCGCCCCAGCGACAGGGACTGTACGATCCGGCGAACGAGCACGATGCGTGCGGCGTGGGCTTTGTGGCGAACATCAAAGGCCGCAAATCCCATGAGGTCATCGAAGCCGGGCTGCAGATCCTGGTGAATCTCGACCATCGCGGGGCGGTGGGCGCGGATCCGCTCGTGGGCGACGGCGCGGGCCTGCTGATCCAGATTCCCGACGCTCTTTATCGCGACTGGGCGGACAAGGCGGGCCTGACCCTGCCGCCGCTCGGCGAGTACGCGGTGGCCATGTGCTTCCTTCCCCGGGAGGAAGAGCCCCGCCGCGTCGCGGTGGCTCAGTTCGAACACTTCCTCGGCGTCGAGAAGCAGCCGCTGATCGGCTGGCGCGACGTCCCTGTCGACATCACCGGCCTGGGCGACGCCGTGCTGGCCTCGATGCCGGTTGTCCGCCAGGCCTTCATCGGGCGAGGGCCCAACGTGCGCGACCAGGACGCGCATGAGCGCAAGCTGCTGGCTGTCCGCAAGCAGACCCAGAATCCGCTCCGTGAACTCGCGGCCAAGCACAATTTGCCGGGCGTCGCCGACCTCTACATGCCCTCGCTCTCGACGCGCACGGTGGTCTACAAGGGCCTGCTGCTCGCGCACCAGGTGGGCTCGTTCTACGAAGACCTGAGCAATCCGCTGACGGAATCGGCGCTGGCGCTGGTCCACCAGCGGTTCTCGACCAACACCTTCCCGTCGTGGAAGCTCGCGCACCCCTACCGGTTCATCGCCCACAACGGCGAAATCAACACGGTCCGGGGCAATGTGAACTGGATCAACGCCCGGCGCCGCTCGATGGAAAGCGAGCTTCTGGGGCCCGACCTCAACAAGATGTGGCCGCTGATCCCGCACGGGCAGTCGGACACGGCCTGCCTCGACAATGCGCTCGAGCTGCTCATCGCCGGCGGCTATCCGTTGGCGCATGCGATGATGATGCTCATGCCGGAGGCTTGGGCCGGCAATCCGCTGATGGGGCCCAAGCGCAAGGCCTTCTACGAGTACCACGCCGCCCTGATGGAGCCATGGGACGGCCCCGCCGCGGTGGCCTTCACCGACGGCCGCCAGATCGGCGCGACCCTCGACCGCAACGGCCTGCGTCCTGCCCGCTTCTGCATCACCGACCAGGACCATGTGATCATGGCCTCCGAGGCCGGCGTGCTGGAGATCCCCGAGGAGCGGATCGTCCGCAAGTGGCGCCTTCAGCCGGGCAAGATGCTGCTCATCGACCTGGAAGAGGGCCGCATCGTCGAGGACGAGGAGATCAAGCGCAGTCTCGCCGAGGCCGAACCCTACGAGGAATGGCTCAACGAAACCCAGTTCAAGCTGGAGGAACTGTCGCTCGAGCCGGGCTCTGAGCCGCCGCCGCCGAACGATCCCTCCGTGCTCCTCGATCGCCAGCAGGCCTTCGGCTACACCCAGGAGGATCTCGCCTTCTTCCTGGAGCCGATGGCCCAGTCGGGTGACGATCCGGTCGGGTCGATGGGCTTCGACACCCCGATCGCGGTGCTCTCGAAGCGGCCGAAGCTGCTCTACGAGTACTTCAAGCAGAACTTCGCCCAGGTCACCAACCCGCCCATCGATCCGATCCGCGAGCAGCTGGTGATGTCGTTGGTATCGTTCATCGGA
>JAGWSE010000318.1 GCA_028869395.1 Alphaproteobacteria bacterium
CTGGACGCCGCCCAGGCCTGGGAGTTCGTCAAGGAGAAGCCCGGCGGGCTCGACTACGTGATCGGCGAGCGCGGCCAGCTGCTCTCCGGCGGGGAGCGCCAGCGCCTGGCCATCGCCCGCGCCATCCTGAAAGACGCCCCGATCCTCATCCTCGACGAAGCCACCAGCGCCCTCGACACCGTCACCGAAGCCAAGGTGAAGCAGGCGCTCGACGCCGCCGCCAAGGGGCGCACCACCTTCATCATCGCCCACCGGCTCTCCACCGTCATGGACGCCGACCTGATCCTGGTCATGGAGAAGGGCCGCATCGTCGAGCGCGGCGGGTTCGAGGAACTCGTGGCCCGCCGCGGCCGCTTCGCCGAAATGGCCCACGCCGCCCGCCTCGCGGACGGCGGCGAGTTCTCCGACGCCGCGTGACGCCTCCCTGCAGGCGACAAGCCAGGACGCCGGCCTTCGTCGCCGATCCCGGCGAGTTCGCCGGCGCGGTCAAGGCAACTCGTTCACTGCGCCCCAGGAGGCAGTGGGGATTGCCTAGACATATGCCAATATCGTCGGGTGAACGCATTTCGACACGTCAAGCTGTTCAAGAACGGTCGCAACCAGGCTGTGCGAATTCCGCGCGAATTCGAGTTGCCGGGCGAAGACGCGATCATCCGCAAGGAAGGCGACAAGCTCATCATCGAACCCGCGCCCCTGCAGGGGCTGCTGGCGCTTTTGAGCATACTCACGCCGCTCGAGGAGACTTTCCCGGAGATCGATGATCCGCCGCCTGCGCCGCTCCAGCTCTGATGCGCTATTTGCTGGACACCAACATCCTCTTCGACCTCGTGCGCAACCCGCAGGGGCGGATCGCCCAGCAGATCGCCAGGGTCGGCGAAGGGGCGATCTGCACCAGCATCATCGTCGCGGCGGAACCGTTTCGGCGCCGCCCAGCGCGGCTCTGAGCGTCTGACGCTCCAGCTCGAAGAGATCCTTTCCGCCCTCGACGTGGAACCCTTCGATGCGCCGGCGGATGCGGCCTATGCGGGATTGCGGGCCCGGCTCGAAGCCAGCGGGGCTTCCGATCGGTGGGAATGACATGCTCCTCGCGGCTCAGGCGATTTCGACCGAGCGGATCGTCGTGACGGACAACGAACGCGCGTTCATCCGCGTCGGGAGCCTCAAGATCGAGAACTGGTTGCGCTGAGGCGGCCGTCCCCGCCTGGCGCGCCCGGCAGGACTCGAACCTGCAACCGTCCGCTTAGAAGGCGGATGCTCTATCCGGTTGAGCTACGGGCGCTAACCCTCAGTGCGTCCAGGGGATCTTGCGATTGAAGGAGAAGTTGTCGGCATAGGCCTTGATGATCCGCTTGGCGGGCTTCGGATCGATCAGCTGGAAGGCGATCCCGTGCTCGTCGGCGTAGCGGACGGCCTCGTCGCGGGTCTCGAAGTGCAGCTGCACCTGGCTCGACGCCGTGTCGCCGGTGACCGTCCAGCCCATCAGCGGATCGGGGCGGCGCGCGTCGCTGGGTTCGAACTCGAGCACCCACTCCTTGGACTTGACCTGGCCGGACTGCATGGCGGTCTTGGACGGGCGGAAGATGCGCGCGAGCATTTTGGTCCTGTTTCTCCTCCCGGCGGTGGTCGGGGCGGCAGGATTTGAACCTGCGACCCTCTGCTCCCAAAGCAGATGCGCTACCAGGCTGCGCTACGCCCCGAGACGCCGGACGCCTTGCGATATAGGCGTTTCCCTCCCCGCGCAAACGCCGAGACGTCGCCCCTAGCGGCTCATCAGCTTGAAGACGCCGGAGGCGCGGACCACGTCGCGCCCGGCGGCGTAGGCGCGCCCCTCGACGAAGGCGACCTCCCGCGTGGCGCGGGTCAGCCGGGCCTCCCCGCGCACCCATTCGCCGGCCCGCGCCATCTGCAGGAAGTCGATCGACAGGTGGATGGTCACCGCGCGCCGCTCAGTCCCGCGCCAGACGGCGCCGGCCAGCACCCCGTCCATGAAGGCCGACAGCATCCCCCCGTGCACCAGGCCCACGCCGTTGCAGTGGCGTGGCAGGGCGTAGAAGGCCTGCTCCACGAGATCGCCCTCCGAGGGGCGCGTGTAATAGGGCCCGTTGCGGGTCGAGAAGAGCCCCCGCCCCTCGGCCGGGACGAAGCCGTCCGGGGGCTCGGGGATCTGTTCGTCCTCGCTCATCGGGCGGCCGCCGGCGCGGTGATGCGGATCTGGTAAAGGTGCGGCCAGTCCTTGCCGGTGACGAACAACCGGTCATGGACCGCGTCGTAGGCGATGCCATTCAGCACCGCGTCCGGATCGGCCAGATGCTGCGCCTCTGGCAGGCTGGAGAGGTCGATCCAGCCGGTGACGTGGCCGGTGGCGGGGTCGATCCGGGCGATCCGCCCGGTCTGCCAGATGTTGGCCAGGATCTCGCCCTTCACCCACTCCAGCTCGTTGATGTTGACGACGGGCTGACCCTCCGCGGTGACGGTGATCTGGCCCACCTGGGCGAGCGTCCGGGGATCCAGCACCCTCAGCACCGGCGTGCCGTCGCTCATGTAGATGTGCTTGCCGTCCTGGGTGAGCGCCCACCCCTCGCCCGGATAGTGGAAGGTCCCGAGCTGGCGAAACGTCTTCAGGTCCCAGCGGAAGCCCACATGGTCGCGCCAGGTGAGGCTGATCAGCTCGTCGCCCCAGTTGACGATGCCTTCGCCGAACATGAACGGCGGGATCGCGACGGACTGCAGGACCTTGCCGTCCTCCAGGCGCTCCTTGCGGATCGCAGAGCGCCCCCACATGCCGGTGGCCTCGTAGAGGTCGCCGTGCAGGTAGAAGAGCCCCTCGGTGTAGGCCTGGGTGTCGTGCGGGAAGACCTTCTCGACCTTGTAGCCGTAAACCGGCAGGGCCGCGGCGGCCGGCGTGGCCGCCAGCGTCAAGGCCGCCGCCGTCAGGGCGAGCAGGAGATTGCGGACCGCGGAGCTGGACTGGCGCATGCGCCTGATGTGCGGCGCCAGAACCTCGCGGGCAAGCGCCTCAGGCGGCGTCGGAGGTCTCGATCTCGGCCACGACAAGCCCCTTGGGCCCTTCCGCGAAGCGCACGATGACGTCGTCGCCGGGCTGGAGGTCGTCCATGCCGGAACGCCGCAGCGTCTCGATGTGGATGAAGATGTCGCCGGGCTCGTTGTCGCGCACCACGAAGCCATAGCCCTTGGTGCGGTTGAACCACTTCACCTTCGCCCGCTCTCGGGGACCGGTCGCCTGGAGCGCGCGCCGGGGGGGCCTGAGGCCGGTCGGCTGAGCGTCACGCCCCTCGCGTCCGCGGCGCTCCGCCGGCGGGGTGGCGACCGTCTCGTCGATGGTCACGACCTCGGCGACCTGCCAGCCCTTCGCGCGGCGCACCACGTCACAGGTGATGAGCGAACCTTCAAGCGCGCACTCGCGGCCCGCGCTGCGCAGCGACGTCACATGCAGCAGGACGTCCTTCAGATCGGTCTGGCTGGGATCGTCGGGCACGACGAATCCATAGCCCTTTCCCGCATCGAACCACTTTACGCGCCCGGAGATCCGCAGCGCGACGGCTTGCGCATCCACCTGGTCGAAATCGAAACCCGACATGTGCCCCTCGGCCTGCTACTGGCCAAGCATAACACTGTTCTTGAAGATTGGGGCGCGTCAATCGCCATTTTGGCGCGCGCGCGGGCGCAGGGCGCCCGACCTACCCGCTGCGGGGAATTTCGCGTGGCAGTCCCTAGGGGAGTCGAACCCCTCTTTTCAGGTTGAAAACCTGACGTCCTAACCGATAGACGAAGGGACCGCGTCGTCGCGAAGGGCGGCTCTATATCCGCTTGATCTGGGGCGCGCAAGGCCGCGCCGGAAGGTCCTCAGACCCGCCTCGGATCGGCGACGTCCTCGATCTCCAGCTCGACGCTTTCGCGGCCCTGCCAGTCGTCAGGCTTGAGACGTCCGGCGACGTGCACCGCCCCGCCCTCCTGCAACAGGCGCCGGCCCCATTCGGTCTCGGCCGAGCGCCAGGCGACCGCCTTCAGCTTGCCGCCCGAGCCATCGGCCAGGGTGCAGCGGACGTGGCCCCCCTTCAGCGCCGTCGGCCGTTCGACGCGCACGTCGGCGAGCGCGAACAGCGGCTCCGGATTGCCCGGACCGAAGGGCGCCAACCGCTGGAAATCGCCCCAGAGCGCCCGGTCGCAGGCCCGGGCCGTGACCAGGGCGTCGATGTCCAGGCCGTCCTCGGCGGCGGCGGCCTCGGCCTCCTGGCCCAACCGCTCGCACAGGAATTCGCGCAGCTCGGGGATGGCCTCGGGCCGCACCGACAGGCCCGCCGCCATGGCGTGCCCGCCGCCGGCCAGCAGCAGGCCTTCCTCGAAGGCCGCCTGCACCGCACGGCCCAGGTTCACGCCCGGCTGCGAGCGGCCGGAGCCCTTGCCGACGTTGGCGGCGCGGTCGATCCCGATCACCACCACCGGCTTGCGATAGCGCTCCCGCAGGCGGCCGGCCACGATGCCGATGACGCCGGGATGCCAGTCGTCCTGCGCCACCAGCAGGCAGGCGGCGTCCGCCCGGTTGCTCTCGCGCTCGATGATCCGCACAGCCTCGTCGAGCACGGCCCGCTCGACGTCCTTGCGCGAGGCGTTGAGCCCGTCGAGTTCTTCGGCCAGCGCGGCGGCCTCGTCCGGATCGTCGGTGGAAAGCAGCCGCGCGCCCAGGTCCGAGCGGCCGATCCGGCCGCCGGCGTTGATCCGCGGGCCCAGGATGAAGCCCACGTGGAAGGTCGAGGCCGGGCCCTGGCTCTTCGCCACCTCGAGCAGCGCCTTGAGCCCGGGATTGCGCCATGCCGACATGACCTTCAGCCCCTGCGCCGCCAGCGCCCGGTTGAACCCGGTCAGCCGCGTCACGTCGCAGATGGCGCCCATGGCGGCGAGGTCGAGCCAGGTCCGCAGGTCCGGCTCGGCGCGCCCGGCGAACAGGCCCCGGCGGCGCGCTTCGCGGTTCAACGCGGCCAGCAGCACGAAGGTCACGCCCGCGGCCGCCAGGTGTCCCTGCCCCGAGACGCAGTCCGGCCGGTTCGGGTTCACCAGGGCGGCGACTTCGGGGATCTCCTCGCCGCGCATCAGATGGTGGTCGACCACCACGACCTCGAGCCCGATCTCGACCGCGCAGGCGAGGGCGTCGTGGGCCGCCGCGCCGCAGTCGACGGTGATGACCAGCTCCGCACCCTCGCCCTTCAGGCGCCGGAACGCGGCAGGCGACGGGCCATAGCCCTCGGTGATCCGATCGGGGACGTAGATCGGCAGCTCATGACCCATCGCGCGGAACCAGCGGACCAGCTGGGCGGCCGACGAGGCGCCATCGACGTCGTAGTCGGCGAACACCACAATCGGGCGGCGGCGCTCCAGGGCGTCGACCAGGATTTCGGCGGCGCGGTCCATGCCCGCGAACGACGAGGGGTCGGGGAACAGCGCCCTCAGGGTCGGATTGAGGAAGACCTCGCCCTCCCCCTCGGCGATCCCGCGCGAGGCGAGCGCCCGGGCCAGCGGCTCGGAGAGACCCAGCCCGAGCTGGTGCCGGCGCACCACCTCCGCCTCGGCCGGCCGCTCGCGCCACGGCCGTCCCGATAGCGAGCGGGCGACGCCGAGATAGCCGAGCTCTGGATTGCCGTCCGCCACGCCGCCTCCCCGCAAGGGACCACTATCGACCCTGGCGGTTCGAGTCGCCAGCACCCTGCGCCTTAGCCGCAGCCTGCGTCAGGAGCGGACGCATCCAGTTGCACCCCCACGGGGAGGTGGTCCGGACGGCCGGGCAGGATTTCGACGGCGGACGGGCGGGCGGACACCCCCTCACCCGAAGGGCGAGAGCTCCCCCCTCAGGGAGAGCCTCTGCATCACGCCGGCCGCTTCATCCGCACTTCGCGGACCGTCCGGGTCGAGGAGTTCATCACCAGGGTGTGGGTCCAGACGAAACCGTCCTTGAACGTGACCCCGTCGAGCAGCGCGCCCTTGGTCACGCCGGTGGCGGCGAAGATGGCGTCGGCGCGGACCATCTCGTGCAGGTCATACTTCTTGTCGAGATCGGTGATGCCGACGCGGGCGGCGCGGGCGCGCTCGTCGGCGTTGCGGAACACCAGCCGGCCCTGGAACTGGCCGCCGACGCACTTCAGCGCCGCGCAGGCCAGCACGCCTTCCGGCGCCCCGCCCTGGCCGACGTACATGTCGACGCCGGTGGTCGGATCGGCGGTGTTGATGACGCCGGCCACATCGCCGTCGGTGATCAGGTGCACGCGCGCGCCCACCGAGCGCAGGCTCTGGATGATCTCGGCGTGACGCGGCCGGTCAAGCACGCAGACCGTGACCTCGGAGGGTTGCACGCCCTTGGCCTTGGCGATCGCAGCCACGTTCTCGGCGGGGGACTTGTCGAGGTCGATGACGCCGGCCGGGTAGCCCGGTCCGCAGGCGATCTTGTCCATGTAGGTGTCGGGGGCGTTGAGCAGGGTGCCCTTGGGGGCCCAGGCCATCACCGCCAGCGCATTGGCCATCGCCTTGGCGGTCAGCGTCGTGCCTTCCAGGGGATCGAGCGCGATGTCGATCTTGGTCTTGCCGCCGCGGCCCACCTTCTCGCCGATGTAGAGCATGGGCGCCTCGTCGCGCTCGCCCTCGCCGATGACGATCTCGCCCTCGAGGTCGAGGTCGTTGAGCGCGGTGCGCATGGCGTCGACCGCGGCCTGATCGGCGGCCTTCTCGTCGCCGCGGCCGACCATCATCCAGGCGGCGATGGCGGCGATCTCGGTCACGCGGACCGCGTCGAGCACCAGGTTCTTGTCCAGGACCTGGGCGCGCTCCAGAACTTCACTCATGTCTTCCAGCGTCTCCTCGGGCGCCCCGAAAGGCGTGTTTCGACTTGCCTGTCTCAGATGCGCGCAATGCGCAACAGCCGGGGCCGGTCGATGACCGCGGGCAGACCCGCGATGCGCTCGATGGCGGCCTTCAGCACGGATTCGGCCACTGCATGGGTCGTGAGGACGATCGGCACGCCGTCCGCGTTCTCCACCGGCTTCTGCAGGAAGCTCTCGATACTAACTCCCGCCTCGGCCAAGGTTTCCGAGACCGCAGCGATAACGCCCGGTTCGTCCTTCACCAGGAAGCGCAGATAGGCGCGGCCCATGCTCTTCGACGGGTCGACCGGCGTGAACGGCGAAAGCCCCTTGGCCGGCGCCTGGAAGACCGGCCGGCGCGCGCCCGCCATGACGTCGGCGATGTCGGCCGCCACGGCGGCGGCGGTCGGGCCCGCGCCGGCGCCGGGCCCCTGCAGGAAGATCCGGCCGATCCGCGTCCCTTCGATGAAGAGCGCGTTCAGCGCGCCGCCCGCTTGCGCCAGCGGGTGCGCGAGCGGC
>JAGWSE010000319.1 GCA_028869395.1 Alphaproteobacteria bacterium
GCCCGAGAAGGTGATCGAGCTGCACGGCAACGCCAGCTACGCCAAGTGCCTGGAGTGCGGCGAACGGCACGAATTGGAGGCCCTGAGGGAGAGCTTCCTCAAGGCCGGCGAGATCCCCTACTGCCGGGTCTGCGGCGGGCTGGTGAAGACCGCCACGATTTCGTTCGGCCAGTCCATGCCGCAGGCGGAGATGGCGCGGGCCGAGGCCGAGACGCTGGCTTGCGACCTGTTCCTGGTGCTGGGCTCGTCGCTGGTCGTCTATCCCGCGGCGGGCTTTCCCCTGCTCGCGCGGCGCAACGGCGCGCGGCTGGCGATCGTCAACCGCGAAGCGACCGAGCTCGACGCCTACGCCGACCTTGTGCTGCACGACGAGATCGGCCCCGCCCTGAGCGAAGTCGTCGCGGCGAACTGACAGGCGGACGCTCGGCGCCTAGCGCGCCGCGTCGTTATCGCCCTCGGCGCGCCGCTCGGCCGTGTCGCGGCCGATGATCTTCGAGAACATGCTGTCCTCGCTGTAGAGCAGCGCCAGGTCCCGCGACTCGAACTCCTCGAAGAACTCGTCCCACGAAATCTCGGTCAGGGCGTCATGCTCCGAGTTCGGCGCCTCGGGAAACATGATGCGGATGATGCCCACGTCGCCGCCCTTGTGCGTGCGCTTGACGGCCGCGGGCCGGCCGCCGTGGTCCTCGGCCCAGGTGCGGATCTCGCCGTGGTCGGTCGTGGTGCGGGCGCCGCCGGCGGATCGGCCACGGCCGTCCGGCTTCGAGGCGCCGTCGCGGCGGCCCGCCGTGCCGCCGCCATGGTCCATGCCGTGGCTTTCCATGTAGGGATGGGTGTGGTGGTGGATCTGGCCTTTCTCGTCGCGGTACTCGCGGGCCTTGAGGTCGTCCTTCTCCGACTTGCCTTGCGTCATGGGCAACTCCTCTGGGGTTTCACGCCTTTCGGAGGCAAACCGCGGCGCGACGCCGGAGTTTCAGCGCGGCCGCAGGTTGTGGCCCGTCCGGCGCCCCGCGGACGCCATCATGCGTTGACACGACGCGCGCACCGCGATTTGGCGGAGACACGCAACTGGAAGCCGAAGCTCCATGGCCCTACGTCCCCGACTGCTCCCCCTCGTCCCGGCGCTCGCCGCCACGGCCACCCTCGCCGGGTGCCTGACATCCCACTCGACGCCCGCCGAGAGCCGCGCCGTCGTCGACGCGCTGAACCACAAGGACGTGAAGGCCGCCCAGGCCGCCGCCTGTCCGGACCTCACCTCGCCCCAGAGCGTCGGCTTCGGGTTCGACGACGCCAGCCTGAAGGACGTGGCCATGGAGTCGCTCAATGCGACCTCGGCCGCACTCAACTGCCATCCGCAGCTGCAGGCGATCGTGGTGGGCGCCGCGGATGGCCACGGCACGGCCGCGGAGCAACGGACACTGGCGCAGAACCGCGCCCAGGCGGTCGCCGACTACCTGCACGCCCACGGGATCGCACCCGCGCGCGTGCAGACCGAGGTGCTGACGCAGGACAAGCCGCCGGCCGGGGACGCCCAGCACCTCATCGTGCTGGCCGAGGGCCGCCGCTGGTAGGCGGAGCGTCCGCTACTTGCGGACCCAGCCGCCGCCGGCCGGCCGGTAGTACTCGCCGGGCTGCAGCTTCGCCTTGACCACAGTCTCGAAGGCCGCCGCGCCGGCGGCCTCGGGGCTGACGCCGTTCCTGGCCGCCGCCTGCCGGTAGAGTTCGGCGCGGCCGGCGTTGATCTGCGCCACTGCGGCCTTCAGCGCCGGATCGGCGGAGGGCGTGACGAAGCCCAGGAAGCCGTCGGCCTGTTCGCCGACGATACCGGCCGCCTTGGCTGAATCCACCCGCGCCTTGGCGTCGCTCTGCGCCGTTGCGCTGGCCGCCATGGCGACGGCCGCGGTTCCGGCGAGCAGTCCAAGGATGTCTCTGGCTTGCATGGCGCTACCTCAGAACAGGTTCGGGTTCTTCTGGATCAGGGCCTTGACGTCCTGGTCCAGCTGCAGCCGGACGTTGGCGTCCAGCTTGGCGTAGATGGTGATGGGGTCGACCTTGACGTGGACGGTGGGCGCGCAGGCGCTGGCGCCCAGCGTCAGCACGAGCCAGCCGGCCAGGGCTGCGCTCGATCGGAAACCTCGGCTCATGCGGTCGTCTCCCTTGGGTCTCGCAAGTCCAGCCGATCAGCGCTGAACGGCCGGTGAACTGCGCAGCCGCTGGAAGTCGGCGTAGTCTTTCAACAGCTCGTCGAGATTGAGCGTCGTGTCGAGGGTCAGGTCCACCTTGGTGCCCGACGGCAGAGGCAGCTTCTTGCCCAGGAACTTGCGCCGGACGAGGTCGAGCCAGGAGATGCTGATCTCCTGATGCTTCGGCGGATCGTGATAGCCCACGATGTGGAAGAGCACGCCAAGCCGGTTGTCGGGACGGGTGTCGACGCGGGCGTCCAGCTTGTCTAAGGCCAGGTTCTCCATCGCCTGATAGGCGAAGTCGGTGAAGGTGTCGGTCGAACCCGCCGCCTGGCCCGCGGGCGCCGCGCCCGGGGACGCCTGCATCGAGCCCTGCGCGGAGACCGAGCTCAGGACGGCGCGGCTGATCGACAGCCGACCGGGAGCGATGGCGTGCAGCTCGCCGCCTGAGATCCGCGCCTCGCCGCCCTGAGTCTCGAACGGGATGCGTCCGCTCACCTTGGCGTCCAGCTTCACGCGATCGCCGAACGGGGACGCCTTGACCAGGTCGCGGAGCTGGACGCCCACCAGCTGCAATGCGCCGGTGACCGGCTGGTCCGGCGCGAAGGGGATGCTAAGGTCCTGCACCTGGAGCTCGCCGCCGCCCGCCGCGCCACGCCCGGTGAGCGTCAGCCCCGTCGCCTGTATCGCGAGCGACACCGTCGCGTCCGAGACCGGCAGGGCCGAGGCGATGGCGGCGACGTGCAGCGTCTGGCCCGGCGGGGCGACAAGAGGCGCGAGGCTGGTGAGACGCACCTTGCCCGACAGCCCGCTCACCGCGCCCGCCGGGCTCTTGAAGCTCAAATCGGGGATCGAAACTTCGCCGTCGCTCGAGGCGCCCGTCTTCGTCCAGCGAAAGGCTCCTGAGAAGTTCGCCTGTCCCACCACGTCCTTGCCCAGGGCCGCGGCGGCCGGCGAAAGGTCCGCAGGCTGCAGCCCGCCCGGCGCGAAGGCCAGCACGGGCGTGCTCAGCGCGATCTGGCCTGCGCCGGCGCCGTCCTGGCGCAGCGCCGCGTGCGCCACCTGGGCCCCCCCGGGCAGCCTGGCGTCGAAGCCGCCCGTCCAGAGGTCGCGCACGACCGTCCCATGGCCGGAGACAACCATGGGGCGGAACCGTTCGGCCGGCGCGGTGTCGCGCACCGCCGCGTGCAACACCTGGAAGCTCCCGAACAAACGGCCGCCCCGCTGAGCGAGCCGCAGGGCGCCGGCCCCGTCGGCGACCGCGGCCTTGA
>JAGWSE010000320.1 GCA_028869395.1 Alphaproteobacteria bacterium
CGGCAAAGGGACGTGGTGGGCGACCTGACGGCCGATTTCTTCGGTGCGCCTGCGGTCCAGCGACGGCCCGACCCGCGGCCCGCGGAGACCGTCGATGCCTGAAGTGCGCGTCGTCCGCTCGATCCTGCAGGTGGGCCGCGAGGCCTGGGACGCCTGCTTCCCCGGCGCGCTGGAGGGTTTCGACTACCTGGCCGCCGTTGAGGCGTCGGGTCTTGCCGGATTCGAGTGGCGCTACGCGGTGGTCGAGGACGGCGGGCGGGTCATTGCGGCGGCGCCGGGCTTCTTCACCGACTATTCGCTGGACACCACGCTGACCGACCTGGGTCGCCGGTTGGTGGCGGCGACGCGCAAGATCGCGCCGCGGGCCTTCACGGTGCGGATGGCGTGCCTGGGCTCGCCCTGCACCGAGGACGCCGGCCTTGGCTTCGCGCGGGACCTCGCGCCGGATCGCCGCGGCGAGGCCCTGGAAGCGCTGCTTCGCGGCTTCGAGGCCGCGGCGGCCGAGGCCGGCTGCTGGCTGCTGGCGGTGAAGGATGCGCCCGAGGCGCAGCGGGGCGTCTGGAGCGACGCCGCGCGGGCGATCGGCTACCAGGCGACCCCCGGCATGCCGACGGCGATGCTGCCGATCGCGTTCGACGACCTTGACGGCTATCTCGCGACCCTCAGCCACGCGACGCGCAAGGACATGCGGCGGAAGCTCAAGGCGCTGGAGGATCTGCGGATCGAGGTGGTCCACGACCTCGCCGGTCTGGAAGACCGCGTGCTCGAGCTCTATCGCCAGACCCGGGAGCGCTCGGACCTGCAATTCGAGGACCTCACCGCAGCCTATTTCACCGGCGTGCTGGAGCGCATGGGCGAGCGGGCGCTCTGCGTCCTCTATTGGGCCGAAGGCGAACTGATCGGCTTCAACCTCCTGCTGCAGGACAGGACCACCCTGCTCGACAAGTTCTTCTGCATGGAGAGCCGCAGGGGGCCGGCGTTCAACCTCTACTTCGTGAGCTGGTTCACGAACGTGCGGCTCTGCCTGGAGCGGGGCCTGAAGGTCTACCAGAGCGGCCAGGCGGCGTACGAGAACAAGCTGCGGCTCGGCAGCCGGCTGGTCGGCGCCGACATGTACTTCCGTCATCGCCGGCCGCTGGTGAACCGGGTTCTGGCCTGGGCCGCGCCGCTGCTGGCCGACGATCCGGTTCCGGAAAGGCGCGCCGCATGACCGCAGCGCCGTTCAACCGCGCCCGGGCCGCGCGCCCGCTGCTGTGGCTCGCGATGCCGGTCATGGGGGTGGTGAATCAGTATCTCGCCGAACGCACGGCGCAGGCGATGCTGGGCAAGCCGCTGGGTCTCACCTGGATCGTCGAGGCGATCCGGACGCCCTGGGTGGAGGCCTGGATCGGCTGCGAGGTGGTGACCTTCACCGTCTGGATGGTGGTGCTGTCGAACCTGACGCTTTCTGCCGCCTTCCCGATGACCGCGCTGGGCTATGTGCTGGTGATCGGCATGGGCTGGACCGTGCTGGGCGAGCCGGTCACCCTGGCCGAGCTGGCCGGTGGGGCGGCGATCCTCGCCGGCGTCTGGCTGCTGGGCGAGAGGGAGGCGCCGACATGACGCGAAAATGCCGCCTCATCGCCCCGGCGCGATTGCGCTATGGGAGCCTGCAAGTTCTCGAGCGCCCCGTCGCCGGCGCCCATCTGTCGAACCTTCCGCTGGCCGTTGCGGGCCGGCCGTCCCTCTCAGGACATGCGAAATGAAAGCCACTGAATCCGAACTCCTGGACCTCATCGCCCAGGAAGCCATCATCGACCGCGCGAAGCTGACCCGCGACGCGACCCTCGAGGACCTCGGCATCTCGTCGCTGGACGTGATCTCGATGCTCTTCGAGCTGGAGGAAAAGTACGGCGTGGTGATCGAGGAAGGCGACATGCCCCAGATGACCACGCTCGGCGAAATGGTCGACTTCCTGCTCGAACGCATCAACGCCGAGGCGGCTGCCTGATGAGCCGCCGGATCGTCATCACCGGATGGGGCGCCCTGTCGTCCCTGGGCGTCACGGCGGCCGCCAACTGGGACGCCGCGCGAGAGGGTCGCTCGGGCATCGCGCCCCACCTGTTCGATGGCGGCCAGAACGCCGCCGCGCCCTTCACCCTGCCGGCGGCGCTGACGCCGGACGGATTCCAGGGCGCCTTCGAAGCGCGTCACGGGCGCAAGGTCTCCGGGAGCCTTGACCGCTTCGCGCTGCTGGCGCTCTGCGCGGCCGCCGAGGCGCTGGAGCACGCCGGTCTTGTCGGGCACCCGGCGCTCGACCAGCGCACCGCCATCGTGCTGGGCCACGGCCAGGGCGGGCAGGAGACGCTGGAGAAGGCTTACGAGCGGTTCTTCGGCCTGAAGTCGCCGCGCGTGCATCCCTCGACCGTGCCGAAGATCATGGTCTCCGGCGGGGTGAGCGCCATCGCCATGCAGTTCGGCGTCCACGGGCCTGTGTTCGCGACCTCCAGCGCCTGCGCCTCCTCGGCGCACGCGATCGTCCAGGGCGCGGGCATGATCCAGACCGGTATGACGGACGTCGCCATCGTCGGCGGGTCGGAAGCGATCGCCACGCCGGGGTGCATGTGCGGCTGGCAGATGATCCAGGCGCTGGCCGGCGAGACCTGCCGGCCGTTCTCCAAGGACCGCGACGGCATGGTCATGGGCGACGGCGGCGCCGTGCTGATCCTTGAGGCCTACGAGCACGCCCGGGCGCGCGGGGCGGAAATCCTGGGCGAGTACCTGGGCGCGGGCATGACGTCGGACGCCTTCCACATCACCCAGCCGTCGCTCGAGGGCACCAGCGCGGCGATGCGCCAGGCCATCAGGGCGGGCGATCTGGCCGACGCCGAGGAAGTGCTGATCTCCGCACACGGCACGGGCACGCCGCTGAACGACAAGAACGAGGCCGCCTCGATCCGCAGCGCGTTCGGCGACAAGGCGCTGAACCATCCGGTCATCGCCACCAAGAGCGCCCATGGCCATCTGATCGGCGGGTCCGCCGCCCTGCAGACGGTCATTGCATTGCACGCCATCCGGGCCGGCCTCGCGCCGCCGGTGCTGAACTTCAACGAGCCCGACCCGGAGTGCGACGTCGACGTGGTGGTCGGGCAGGTGCGGCCGATCAAGGCCCGCCGCGCGCTGGTCAACGCGTTCGCGTTCGGGGGCCTGAACGTCTCCATGGCGTTCGCGGCCTAGGGCGCCAGCCGGACGGGACCATGGCGAAGCAGCGGTCAACAGCGAGGAAGAGCGGTCGCATCTTCCGCTATTCGGCCTGGGACGCCATGCCGGCGTTCCTGGTCTACGCGCACCTCGCGGCGCTGATCGCCTTCTTCGTTGCCTGGCCGGAGCTGTCGTGGCCGGTGCGGTTCGCCGGCGCCTTCGCCTACGCCTTCGCGATCGGCTGGAACCAGGATTCCGTCGCGCACAACTTCATCCACAACCCGTTCTTCGTCTCGCCTCTGGCGAACCGGATCACCGAATTCGCGCTGACGCTGGAGAACGGGACGCCGCAGACGATGTATCGCTACGTCCACATGCGCCACCATGCCGGCAATTCCGACCGGCCGGACCGCATGGGCGAGACGCGCGATCCGATCTCGATCTACCGGCACGGGGCGGACGGCAAGGCCGAGCCCATGCTGCCCTACGTGCTCATGGGTTTCTGGCGCGACGACGGTCCGTTCACGGTGGCCCGGCTGATCCGCGCCAGGCGACCGGCGGAGGCGCGCCGCGCATTGCAGGAATTCTGGGTGATGGTCGCGGTCTACGCGGTCCTGCTGGCGATCCGCTGGGAGTTCATCCTCTTCCTGGCGCCCTTCTATTATCTGGGCCAGTCGCTGTCGTTCCTGATCGCCTACTATGAGCACCTGGGCGCGGAGCCCGACGAGCCGCTGGCGACGGGCGTTTCGACATATGAACCTGTCTATAACATCCTGTTCTTGAACAACGGCTATCACGCCGAGCATCACTATCGACCGAAGCAGCACTGGACGGAGATGGCGGCGCTGCGGCGTGAAGTGGCGGCGGAGGCCGCGGCGAGGGGCGTGCGGGTGATCGGTCCGGCCCATTTCCTGGGCTTCCTGGACCCGTCCAGCTGGCGCGTGCCCACGCGGCGGCGACGTCGCGAACCGGTTTTGACCTGAGACGAAGGAGTGCGGAGGATGCGGGGGCGGATCCTCTGGGCGGTCCTGATCGCGGCGGCGCTGTTGGCCGCCTGCAGCCGGAAGGACTCGCTCTACATCGAACCCGGCAAGGCGGGGCCCGCGACGGCCCCGACAGCCGAGCCTGCCAACGGCACGAACACGACTCCGGCGCCGCCGAAGTCCTGAGCGAAGAACATTGCGAATAATTCACGGTGCGAAGCATCGCCGCAGCCGCCTCCACCTCGTATAACGGCAGTCCACGGATTCGATCGAGCGTGGGGAGGCGACGATGACGACAATCGCGGGTTTTGTCGCAACCCTCGTCGTGCATTCGTCCGCCGCTGCGCTGGCCCACTTCGGCCTGACGCTGGAGCCGGTGCACATGGCGGCCTCGCCGCCGCCGCCGGCCGAGCGCGTGATCGCCCGCAGCCGACCAGCGGCCCAGAAAGTCGCGTCCTGCCCCAGCGAACGCGCGCACAGCCTCGACAAGGCCTGAGCGCGCCCGGTTTTCGCCTTCCGATTGCGGCCTTTCGCCAAGCCGGCTGTTCCACTGCCCGATCTGTCGTAAGGTAGCCGCCAGGCAACGGGCGCGAGGGCGGGGGCGCGTAGGCTCCTGGCGCACGCCCACTCGGAAGTGCGTGGATGAGCAGCGACAGGCGTCACCGTCCGATGGATTTCGGAGCCGCCGGGGAGGCGGCGGAGACGCGTTTGCGCGACGCCGAGCCGCAGGGCGGCCCCGAAGCCGAGCTCTTCGCCGAACCCGCGCCCGAGACGGCGGTCCCGCTCGAACCGCCCCCTGCCAGCACCAAGATCGCCGCCGCCGCACCGAGTGTGCCGGCGCACCGACCCGACCCGAAGCCTGCCCCCACCGAGGCCGAGAAGCTCGAAGCGCCCGCCGGTTGGCCGATCTACCTCATCGCGCTGGCCGTCTCGGTGCTGTGGGCGCTTGCGCCGATCGCCTATGCGGTGGGGTACCGCAAGGGTGTCGCGCCGCTGACCAACGACGTCTTCGCGTTGGCGGTGTTCGCCCTCCTGGCGATCGGGCCGGCCGTGTTCGTCTGGGGCGCCGCCTACATGATCCGCCAGGGTCAGAAGCTCGCCTTCGAGGCGCGCCGCGCCAAGGCCATGGCCGAGGCCATGCTCACGCCGGCGCTGGCCGCCGCCGCCCGCGCCGGCGACGTGGTTCAGGGCGTGCGCGAGGAGATCACCCGCGCCGGCGCCGCCGCCGACGAGGCGCGCGAAGGGCTCACGGCCCTTCGCGACGCGCTGGCGCTCGAGACCGAGCGGCTGAGCGAGACGACGGCCCGATCGGTGCGCACCGCGCAGGAACTCACCGGCGCGCTGGGGCGCGAGCGCAGCGAAATGGGCCAGCTCGCCGAGACCCTGGACGCCCAGGCCGCCAAGGTCGCCGACGCCATCGCCTCGCACGCCCGCATGGTCTCCGACGCCGCGGAGCTCGCCGACACCCAGCTGCGCGAGGCCGACGCCCAGCTCTCCGCCCGGGCCGCGGACCTGGCCGCCGCCGCCCACGAGGCGGGCGACGCGGCCCGCACCGCCGGCGAGGACCTCGTGCGCCACATCGCGCGCCTGGAGACCGCCGGGGTCGGCGTGTCGGAGCAGGTGAAGGCGGTGGAGACGGGGCTTTCGGAACAGCGCGCGGCGCTGACCACCCTGGCTTCGGCGCTGCGCTCCGACCACGAGACCTTCGCCAAGGAGGCCGAGGCCCATTCCGCCCAGCTGGGCGAGTTCATCGCCCAGGCGCGCCTTTCGGCCGTCGAGATGAGCGACCGTGCGGCCAAGGGGGGCGATGCGCTGAAGACCCTGATGGCCGAGGCGGCCGCGCGCTTCCGCGACCTGGCGGAGACGGCGCGCGCGGAGCGCGAGGAGTTCGGCCAGTCCACGCTGCATTCGCTGGAAGCGGTGTCCGAGGCCGCCGCCGAGCAGCGGCGCCAACTCGAGGCGCAGACGCGCGCGGCGATCAGCGCGCTCGGCCGCGCCGCCGAGGAGACCCGCGAGGCCGCCGCCCAGCACGCCAAGACCGCCCGCGAGCAGGTGGACCAGCTCTCAGAAGCCGCTTTCGCCGCCGGCCAGAAGGCCAACCAGGTGTTCGAGGCCAGGCTCGAGGAGGCCAAGGCGCTCGTCGAGCAGTCGGCGCGCATGGTGGACGAGGCGGGGGCGGCCACGGCGCGAAAGCTGGAGGCCGGCGCAGCCGCGGCGCGCGAGAGCCTGCAGGAGCTCTCGGCCATGCTGGCGGAGATCGAGGCGCGCGCCCAGCGCCTGCCGGTCAGCGCCCGCGCGCAGACCGAGGAGGTGCGCGCCGCGGTGCTGCACGGCATGGACGAGCTGATGGCCCACGCCCACCGCACCGCGGAGGAGGCGCAGGCGATTGACGCCGCATTCCAGGAGCGCGTGCGCCGCAACTTCGAGATGCTGAGCGAGGCCGTGCGCCTGATGGGCGCCGCGACCGCCGCGGCGCCGCTCGCGCCGCTCGCCCCGGAGC
>JAGWSE010000321.1 GCA_028869395.1 Alphaproteobacteria bacterium
GCGCCTGCCGCTGGTGCGCCGCGCCGAGATGCTGGCCGAGCTGATGCGCCTGCAGTTCTCGGTCGCGGTGGGCGGCACGCACGGCAAGACCACCACCACCTCGATGATCGCGGCCCTGCTGGACGCCGGCGGACTCGATCCGACCGTCGTCAACGGCGGCATCATCAACGCCTACGGGACCAACGCGAAGGTGGGGCAGGGCGACTGGATCGTCGTCGAGGCCGACGAGAGCGACGGCTCGTTCCTGAAGCTGCGCTCCACGGTGGCCGTGGTCACCAACATCGATCCCGAGCACCTCGACCACTACGGCGACTTCGAGGCCGTGAAAAAGGCGTTCCGGGACTTCGTCGAGAACATCCCCTTCTACGGCTTTGCCGCGGTCTGCACCGACCACGCGGAAGTCCAGGCGATGGCTGCGCGCGTGGAGAACCGCCGCCTCGTGGCCTACGGCGTCAACCCCCAGGCCGACGTCCGCGCCGAGAACATCACGATGGGCCCGGAGGGCGCCCGCTTCGACGTCGTGATCGCGCCGCGCGAGGACGGGACGGAGCGGATTCCGGACCTGCGCCTGCCCATGCCCGGCCAGCACAACGTGCTGAACGCCCTGGCCGCCATCGCCGTCGCGCGCGAACTCGGCGTCGGCGCCGACGACATCCGCAAGGGCCTGGCCGGATTCGGCGGGGTGAAGCGCCGCTTCACGACCACCGGCGTGGCGAACGGCGTGCGCGTGATCGACGACTACGGCCACCATCCGGTGGAGATCGCCTCGGTGCTGAAGGCCGCCCGCGCGGTCACAGAGGGCCGGGTGATCGCCGTGGTCCAGCCGCACCGCTACACCCGGCTTCGCGACCTGTTCGACGAGTTCTGCCACGCCTTCAACGACGCCGACGTGGTGATCGTGGCCGACGTCTACGCCGCGGGCGAGGCGCCGATCGAGGGCGTGGGCCGCGACGCCCTGGTGGCGGCCCTACAGCGCTACGGCCACCGACGCGCGCTGGCGCTGGCGAGCCCCGCAGACCTGCCCGCGGTGATCGGCGAAGAAGCCCGTCCTGGCGACCTCGTGGTCTGCCTTGGCGCGGGCGACATCACCAGCTGGGCCTATGCGCTGCCCGACCAGCTCCAGGCGCTCGGCAAGGCCGCGGAATGAGCTGGCCAAATAGGAGCTGGAAAGACCGGCTGCCGGAGGTCCGCGGCAAGCTCCTGAAGGACGAGCCCCTGGGCCCCTTCACCTGGTTACGCGTCGGCGGCCCGGCGGAGGTGCTGTTCCTGCCCGAAGACGAGCAGGACCTGGCGGACTTCCTCAAGGGCCTCGATCCCGCCGCGCCGGTCACGCCGCTGGGCGTCGGCTCCAACACCCTCGTGCGCGACGGCGGCGTCGAGGGCGTGGTGGTCCGGCTGGGCAAGGGCTTCGCAAAGGTGGAGCCACGCGGCGCCTCGCGCATCTTCGCCGGCGCCGCGGTGCTCGACGCGACCCTGGCGCGTGAGGCCGCCAGGGCCGGGATCGCGGGTCTGGAGTTCTATCGCGGCGTGCCGGGCTCGATCGGCGGGGCTTGCGTGATGAACGCCGGCTGCTACGGCGCCGAGACCAAGGACGTGCTCGTCGAAGCCTATGCCGTGACGAGGGGCGGCGAGCGGATCGTGCTTTCCAACGCCGAGCTGGCCTTCAGCTACCGCAAGTCCGCCCGCGCCGCCGCGGAGCCCTTGATCTTCACGGGCGCGCTGTTCGAAGGCCGCCCGGACGAGCCCGCGGCCATCGAGGCGCGCATGGACGAGATCACCGCCCGGCGCGAGGCATCCCAGCCGATCCGCGAGAAGACCGGCGGCTCGACCTTCAAGAACCCGCCCGGCCACTCTTCCTGGAAGCTGGTCGACGAGGCGGGCTGGCGCGGCAAGCCGTTCAGCGCGAACGGCGGGGCCGGCGCCGCCATGTTCTCCCCCCTTCACGCCAACTTCCTGATCAACACCGGCGAGGCCACGGCCGCCGATCTCGAGGGCCTGGGCGAAGCCGTCCGCGCCGACGTGAAGGCCAAGTTCGGCGTGGACCTCGAATGGGAGATCAAGCGGATCGGGAAAGCCGTTCCTTTCCCGCGATAGCGGGAGCGGTGGAGACGGAAATCGGCCACGCTCCGTTCGGCGGACGGTCCCTCCCGTGAACGGGAAACGAAGATTTCAGCCCAGCGCCTTCTCGGCCGGCACGAGCCTCGCCGTCGAGGTCGCCCGCGCGATCAGCAGGCCGGTCTCGTCGCGCAGCTCCGCCTCCAGGAACGCGGTGCTCTTGCCCAGGTGCACGACCCGCCCTTCGCCCCAGATCGGGCCCACCTTGGCGGGCGCCCTGTAGCTGACGTTCATGTCGGTCGTGACGGTGTAGAGCGCCCCCTCGGTCATGGCGAAGACCGCCGGTCCCATGGTGTCGTCCAGCATGGCGGCCAGGAAGCCACCCTGGATGCACCCCGCCGGATTGCGGAACTGCGGCTTGCCCTGGAAGCGGACGCGCACCCAGCCATCGGCGGGTCGGGCGTGGATCATCTCCCAACCGAGCAGCTCGGCGCAGGGCGGACGGGGCAGGTCGTCGAGGGCGGTGGCGACGCGCATGGCGGATCTCCGATGGACCGCGACCCTACCGCCGCGCTGCTGACAAGGTTGTGTCAGGAACTCGCGGGCCTGCCGGCTTGACGGGACTCGCCCCACGGGGCACGCGGCCGATGAGAGCATCGCCAACCGCAAGGAGCCGGCCTTTGAGCGCGCCGTTGTCCGGACACCACGTCGCCGTCCTGCTGGGCGGCCTCTCCTCCGAGCGGGAGGTGAGCCTCGTCTCCGGCCGCGAGTGCGCCGACGCGCTCGAGCGGCTTGGGGCGAAGGTCTCCCGCGTCGACGCGGGCCGCGACATCGCCCAGGTGCTGACCCGGCTGAAGCCCGACGTGTGCTTCAACGCCCTGCACGGCGCCTGGGGCGAGGACGGCTGCGTCCAGGGCGTGCTGGAGACGCTGGCGATCCCCTATACGCACTCCGGCGTGCTGGCCTCGGCGCTGGCCATGGACAAGGCGAAGTCCAAGGCGGTGCTGGCTGCCGCCGGCGTCACTGTCCCGGGCGGAGGCCTGTTCAACCGCTTCGTGGCCGCGCGCGAGCACGTGATCGCCCCGCCCTACGTGGTTAAGCCGAACGCGGAAGGCTCCTCCGTCGGCGTCTTCCTGGTCTTCGAGGGCGCCAACGCCCCGCCGCAGGAGATCGTCGCGCCCGGATGGACCTACGGCGAGGAGGTGATGATCGAGCCCTACGTCGCCGGGAAGGAGCTCGCCGTGGGCGTCATGGACGGCAAGGCCATGACCGTCACCGACATCATTCCGCGCACAGGTTTCTACGATTACGACGCCAAGTACGGGGAGGGCGGATCGCGCCACGTCGTGCCCGCCCCGATCCCGCAGCATGTCTTTGAAAAGGCGATGAAACTCGCGGAAGCGGCGCACGCCGCCCTTGGTTGTCGGGGCGTTACCCGATCCGACCTCCGTTATGACGACGTTAACGACATTCTGGTCCTCCTTGAGGTGAACACACAGCCCGGCATGACGCCCACCTCGCTCGTCCCCGAGCAGGCGGCGCAGCAGGGCGTGGACTTCGATCGCCTGGTGCTTTGGATCACGGAGGACGCGTATGCCCGCGGCGGTGCGGGGAGGCCCGCGAGCGAAAGCTAAGCCCCGGGTCAAAGCCCCCCAGAAATCCGCGAAGCGCGTCCGGTCCAAGACCGCCGGACGGCCGCTGCCGTCGCGCAGCGCGCCGCCGCAATTCCATGGCCCCCCGCCAAAGCTGATCCTGGCCGCCGCCGCCCTGCTGCTCCTCCTGGTCGCGGTGGGCGTGCTCGCCACCGGCCACCGCGCCCAGAAGATCGCCTCGGCCGCCGCTGCCGGCGTCGAGGGCAGGTTCGCGCAGGCGGGCTTTCGATTGCGCAAGGTGCGCATCGAAGGGGCCACGCAGATGGCCATGAGCGACATCCTCAAGGCCGCCGGCCTCTACAAGGATGAGCCGCTCCTTGGCGTCGACCTCGCCGCCCTGCGGGACCGCGTGCAGGGCGTGGGCTGGGTGAAGGAGGCCCATGTCGTGCGCCTGCTGCCCGACACCCTGGTCATCTCCGTGGTCCAGCGCCAGCAGATCGCCGTCTGGCAGCATGACGGCCAGACCTTCGTGATCGACGGCCACGGCCATCCCATTCCGGAGGCCGATCCCGCGCGCTTCCCCTATCTCCCGCTGGTGGTGGGGGCGGGGGCGGCCAATGCGGCGCCGACGATCATCCCGCTCATCGCCCAGCGGCCGAAGCTCATGGGCCGGCTCGACGCCCTCGTGCGCGTCGACGACCGGCGCTGGGACCTTCGGCTGAAGGACGGCTCCATCATCCAGCTCCCCGCCACCGGCGAGTCGGCGGCCCTGATCGAGCTCGACCAGCTCGACCAGCGCGACCGCATCCTCGACCTCGGCTTCGAGCGGATCGACCTCAGAAACCCAGACACGGTGGCCGTGCGGCCGCGCGAGCCTGTCCGTCCCGGACAGCTCCCGGCCGCCGGCGCATGATCAGCGCACGAGTGGCTCAAGAGCGATGCTGAAGCTTGCGGCGAAGCCGGAAGAGAAGAAGGAAGGCCGCGAGGGGCTGAAGGCCGCCCTCGGCCGCGCGCCGGTGGTCGCCGCGGTCGACCTCGGCGCCTCCAAGGTGACCTGCTTCATCATGAAATCCGACGGCGTACGCCGCGCCGATCGCACGCTGACCACCGCGGGCGTCGGCTACGTCCAGTCGCGCGGGGTCAAGGGCGGCGCGATCGTGAATATCGATGAGGCTTCAGACGCCATCGCCCAGGCGGTCGAACGCGCCGAGACGGTGGCCGGCCTCTCCGTGCAGGGCGTCACCGTGGCGACCGGGGGCGGCCAGCTTTCGTCGCACCGCGTAGCCGGCCGCGTCTCGGTCGGCGCTCGCCCCATCGCCGACAACGACCTCGTGCGCGCGATCCAGCATGCGCTCGCCCAGATCAAGCTGCCGGGTCGGCGGGCGGTGCACATCCTGCCCGTCGGCTGGTCGGTGGACGGACAGGGCGGTGTGAAGGACCCGCGCGCCATGTTCGGCCGGGTCCTGGGCGTCGAGCTGCTGGTCGTTTCCGTCCCGGAGGCCGTCTTCCACACCCTGGGCGCCTGCGTCGAGCGCGCCCACCTGCAGCTCGAAGGCGTCGTCGCCGCCCCGTTCGTGTCCGCCCTGGCTGCGCTGGAGGAGGACGAGATGGACCTGGGCTCCGTGTGCATCGACATGGGCGGCGGCTCGACCTCCGCCGCAGTGTTCAACCAGGGCAGCCTGATCCACGTGGAGACGGTCCCCGTGGGCGGCCACCACGTGACCCAGGACATCGCGCGCGGGCTCTCCACTTCCATCGCCGGCGCCGAGCGGATCAAGACCCTGCACGGCTCCGCCATCGCCTCGGCCAACGAGGACCGCGAAATGATCGAGGCGCCCCCCAGGGGCGATGATCCCGGGGCCGGCCCGGTGATCGCACCCCGCAGCCTGCTCAAGGGCATCATCGCCCCGCGCGTGGAAGAGACGCTGGAGCTGCTGCGCGACCGTCTCAAGGCCTCCGGCGCGCCGGTCGAGGCAGGCGCGGGCCTGGTGCTGACCGGCGGCGGCTCGCAACTGGCCGGCATCCGCGAAGTGGCCGTGCGCGTCTTCGATCGGCCGGTGCGCCTCGGCCGCCCCCGCCGCGTCCCGCACCTGGCCGACGCGGCCTCCGGCCCGGCCTTCACCGCCGCCGCCGGCGTTCTCCACCGCGCCGCCTTCGGCCCACGCGAGGCCGTCTCGACCAAGGCGCTCACCACCGCGCGCCTGCGCCGCGAACCCCTCGACCCCCGCGCCAACCCGGTCGCCAAGGCCGCGGCCTGGCTTCGGGAGAACCTCTGATCCGCCGACTTCCCTTGCGGGAGACGGCAGCGCGCGGCGCGCGTCGTGTAAGGGGCTTCGTCCGCCTCGCCGCATTGACCACGATCTTCGCAGCGGCCTCCGCCCATGCGGCAGAGGGCGGCCTGCGCGATTTCTGCGCCCATCGACCGGGCAAGGCTACGCCGCCCTGCCTGATCGATCCGGGCCACCTGATGGTCGAGGTGGACGCGCTCGATCTCGCCCACACGCGAGCTGCGGGCGTGACGCAGGACGCGACCTTGCTCCTCAGCCCGCAGTTCCGATACGGCCTCGGCGACCGCTTTGAAGTCGCCGTGACCTTTGCGCCGTCCCAGCGCCTGCGCACCCGCGACCCGTCCGGCGCGGTCTCCACCGTCAGCGGGACCGGCGACAGCCAGCTCGCGCTCACCTACAGCCTCAGGAACCCCGACGGGAGCGGGACCTCCGCGGCGCTGGAGGGCTTCGTCGGCCTGCCCACCGCCGAGCACGGGCTGGGCGCCGGCGGCTTTCAAGGCGGCGTTGTCCTGCCGCTCGCCCTCCCGCTGCCGGCCGGTTTCGCGCTTGGCCTCTCGCCGGAAGTCGACGCCCTGCGCAGCCCAGGCCGCGGGCTGCATCCGGCCTATGTGGCCGCCGCGGCGCTCAGCCATGGTCTCGGCCATGCCGTCACCGGCTCCCTCGAGCTCTGGGCGAGCCGCAACGAGGATCCCGCCGGCCACGTGACGCAGGCCACCTTCGACGCTGACCTCGCCTGGATTCCGCACGCGCGTCCGAACCTGCAGCTCGACGGGGGCGTGAACCTCGGCCTCGACCGCGCCGCCCCGGGCGTCGAGGCCTATCTGGGCGTCGCGCGGAGGTTCTGATCGGTCCTAAGGTCCTTCGTCGCCGATGACGAACCGCGGCCCCGGCCCGGCGCGACCCGCGCGGTCTTCAGGGTTGTAAAGCGCGCAGGTCTCGAGCGACAGGCAGCCGCAGCCAATGCAGCCGTCAAGCTTCTTTCGCATTCGCTCCAGCATGGCGATCTTCTGGTCGAGCACCCCGCCAATTCGCTCGCTGATCCTTTGCCAATCGGCCCGGGTCGGCGCGCGGCCTTCCGGCAAGGTGGCGAGTTCCGCTTCGATCTGTCCGAGCGTCAGGCCGAGCTGCTGGGCGATCAGCGCAAACGACAGCCGGCGGATGTCCGAACGCAGAAAGCGACGCTGATTGCCGCCGGTCCGGATCGCCCGCACAAGGCCGCGGCTTTCGTAGAAGCGTATGGCGGAGACCGAAAGGCCGGTCCGGCTGGCGAGGTCGCCGATCGAAAGGGTGCGGTCCGACGGCACGATCCGGCTCGAAATGACAGCTTGATCTCAAGTTAGCTTGAGGTTGTACGACCTGCAACCGCGGTCGCGTGAGGCCGTGGAAAGCAGGAGAGCAAGGCCCATGCCGGCGCTGCGACTTGAACACGTCAACGTCACCGTCGCCGATCCAGAGGCGGCGGCGAAGCTGATGGGCGATATATTCGGATGGGCCGTGCGTTGGGATGGGCCCTCGATGGCCGGCGGGCGCTCCATCCATGTCGGCGCGGATGACTATTACCTCGCCCTGTACGCTCCGCCTGGTGGGGCCCGGAGCTATCCAAAGGGTCAGCCGCTCAACCACATCGGCGTGGAGGTCGACGATCTCGAGTCCATCGAGACCCGCGTTGTCGCCGCCGGCCTCAGGCCGTTCAACCACGGCGATTACGCGCCCGGCCAACGATTCTACTTCCTCGATCCCAACGGGATAGAATACGAGGTGGTGAGTTACGCATAGCTGACAGCCGGACGCTTCCCCGCGGGGCGTCCTCGTCCGCGGGCCTCAGGCCGTGATGTCGAGGCCGTTGGTCGTGTCGATGGCGCCCGTCGTCTCGCTGGTCGTGCTCGCGGAGGTCGATGAACTCTCGACGCCGTGGTCGCCGTCGCCGCCCGCCCGGTGGTGGTGGTGACCACCGTGGGCCTTCTGGAAGGCGGCGAGGTCGGTCTGGGCGGTGCTCAGGTCGCCGCTCGAAAGATCTTTGCCCAGGCTGGAGAGCAGCTCGGCGAAGGGGCCGTTTCCCTGTTGAGCGCCCTGCATCTGGCTGAGCTCCGCGTAGGCCGATTGGGCCGAGCTCAGATCGCCCGAACTGATGGCCTTGGCGAGTTGCTGGAAGGTGGATCGAAAGTTCGCGACCTGCGGCGTCTGGACGTTCGCGGTCGGGGTCGAAGTGACTCCGGAGATGGTCATGTTGCGTCTCCTCTTGCGGCGCTACACTGTATTTATCCGGCGGATTAACCCGCCATCACTGGAACCCGTCGAAGGAGTGTTCTTTTCGTTTCGGAAATCGGGCGATTGTCTCAATCGTTGCGTTTCCGGTGCGAGTAGAGGCCTACTCTTTCAACATCGTGTCAGCGCGGGGCCGGACTGAAACAGCCTCCCGCCGCGCCGGCGCGATCCATGCCCGGACACGGCTCCGCCTTGCGGGCGCCACAGGGTGCGCCCAAACTCCTCCGGATGCGAACGCTCGCGGCGGCCCTCGTCACCCTGCTTGCGGCCGCGCCGGCCCTGGCCGCGCCGGCCCCGAAGGCGGAGCCTGCCCCGCCGAACACGGTCTCCTCTGTCACCGTCGTGCCCGCCGGCGCGCCGAAACTGGTGGGCGCCTTTCCGGCCGACGGCTCCGTGGTCGCCCCGGGCGTGACCGTGCTGAAGGTGACCTTCGACCAGAAGATGCTGCCCGACCGGTTCGACTTCGCCGCGGCGCCCGGCGGGGCGATGCCCGACTGCCTGAAGACGCCGCGCCTGCTGAGCGACGGCAAGACCTTCGTCCTGCTCTGCACGACCGCGCCGAAGACCGCCTACCGCATCGCCCTCAACGCCGGCGCCAAGGGCGGTTTCGAGAACGCCGGCCAGATCCGCGCCGCTCCCGCGACGCTCGCGTTCTCCACGAACGACGCGCAGGGCCCGGTGAACATCGAATCCGCCATGAAGGCGGCCTCCCTGGCGCCTGACGACACTCCCATCGAGAACTCGGTCATCACGACGGGCCGCGGCGCGCCGTAGCCCCCCGCCCCGCAACCCCACGGCCACCGGCGAGCCCATGTCGCGGCCAGAGGGCGCACGCCGCAGATCCGCGTTCGCCGGCTCCTGAACCCTGGCGCGAAACCGCCTCCGCCGAAACTGTCGGTTGAGACGCGTCGGACAGTCGGTCGCAGGGCTTCCGCAGGGGCGCCCGAGTCCTTGTGGAACAAGGGGTTTTTTCGGTTTCGCGGCGGTCGCCGGAATCGCGACTCACGCTATGGCCTTAACCCTCGATTAAGGATGTCGGTCGCCTAGTAAACCCATCCTTAAGGAGACGGCGTTCTCGCGCGAAGTGCGGGTCGCCGGGCGGCATTTGGAAGGCACGGCAGGGCTCCCATGACCATTTCACTCTCAGCGCCGCGGGCGACGGAATTGAAGCCCCGCATCGTGGTCTTCGGCGTCGGCGGCGCCGGCGGCAATGCGGTCAACAACATGATCGAGGCCGGCCTCGAGGGCGTCGAATTCGTCGTCGCCAACACAGACGCCCAGCAGTTGCAGTTCTCCAAGACCGAGCGCCGCATCCAGCTCGGCGTGACCACCACCCAGGGCCTCGGCGCCGGCGCGCACCCCGAAGTCGGCATGAGCGCCGCCGAGGAGTCCATCCCCGAGATCGGCGAGCATCTCGACGGCGCGCACATGGTGTTCATCACCGCCGGCATGGGCGGTGGCACTGGCACCGGCGCGGCCCCGATCATCGCCAAATGCGCCCGCGAGCGCGGCATCCTGACCGTCGGCGTGGTGACCAAGCCGTTCCACTTCGAGGGCCGTCACCGGATGCGCCTGGCCGACGCCGGGATCGGCGAGTTGCAGCGCTACGTCGACACCCTGATCGTGATCCCCAACCAGAACCTGTTCCGCGTCGCCAACGAGCGGACGACCTTCGCCGAGGCGTTCGGCATGGCCGACCAGGTCCTGCACTCCGGCGTCCGTTCGATCACCGACCTGATGGTGCTCCCGGGCCTGATCAACCTCGACTTCGCCGACGTCCGCACGGTGATGAC
>JAGWSE010000322.1 GCA_028869395.1 Alphaproteobacteria bacterium
CTATGAGGAGGCATGACCTCCCAAGCCGGCGTCCAATCCAGCATCGATCCTGCCGAAGTCGAGCGGTTTTCGCGCATCGCGGCCGAGTGGTGGGACCCCCGGGGCAAGTTCGCGCCCCTGCACAAATTCAATCCCGTGCGCCTGGGCTTCATCCGGGAGCAGGCGCTGAAGCGGTTCGGGCGCGATCCCGACGCGCGGCGGCCGTTCGAGGGGCTGAGGCTGCTCGACATCGGCTGCGGCGGCGGTCTGCTGGCCGAGCCGATGAGCCGGCTGGGCTTCGAGGTGACCGGGGTGGACGCCTCGGAGCGCAATATCGGCACCGCCTGCGCGCATGCGGCGGAGCAGGGGCTGGCGATCGACTATCGCGCGACGACGGCCGAGGCGCTGCTGGCGGCGGGCGAGCCGGGGTTCGACGTCATCCTCAACATGGAGGTCATCGAGCACGTGGCCGATCCGGCGGCGTTCGTGCGGACCTGCGCGGACGTGCTGGTCCCCGGCGGGCTGATGATCGTGGCGACGCTGAACCGGACCCTGAAGGCGCTGGCGCTGGCGAAGGTGGGGGCGGAGTACGTGCTGCGCTGGCTGCCGCCGGGCACGCACGACTGGCGGCGCTTCCTGCGGCCCGAGGAGGTCCGCGGCTTCCTGCAGGGCCAGCCAGTGTCGGTGGATGGTCCCTTCGGCGTGGCCTTCGAGCCGCTCACCGGCCGTTGGAAACAGTCCGCGGACGCGGACGTGAACTACATGATGATCGTGGTGCGCGACGGCGTCTGGCAGCCGCCGGCCAAGGCGAAACGGCCCCGCAGGGCGGCGGCCTGACTGCAACCGCGTCGAGGCCGCGCCCGTTGGGGCGGGCATGCCTCATCAGATCTTTCCTGACTGGCTGGCGGTCGTCTCCGGCGGCATGCTGGCGGTGGGTCTGCTCTGCGCCGTGCTGATCGCCATCGACGTGGCCCGGCGGCCGCAGAAGATGTGGATCATGGACATCGTCTGGCCCGTGACCGCGCTGTTCGGCAGCGTGATCTGGGCCTACGGCTACTTCGAGTGGGGCCGCGCCCCGACCCGCGAGGCGCGGGCGCGCGACGCCGAGGCCGGCAAGCCGCCGTTCCCGGTGCAGGTCGCCAAGGGCGCGAGCCATTGCGGCGCGGGCTGCACGCTGGGCGACATCGTGGCGGAGTGGCTGGTGTTCGCGATCCCCTCGATCGCCGTTGCGTTCGGCTGGAAGAGCCTGTTCGGCGAGAAGACCTTCGCAGTGTGGGTGCTGGACTACCTGGTGGCGTTCGGCATCGGCGTGGTCTTCCAGTACTTCACCATCAAGCCGATGCGGCGCCTGTCGGCCGGCGAGGGGATCGTGCAGGCGCTGAAGGCCGACGCGGCCTCGATCACCGCCTGGCAGGTGGGGATGTACGGCCTGATGGCGGTCATCCAGTTCGCCTGGTTCAAGCCGGCCTACGGGGCGATCGCGCCGGTCAACTCGCTGGAGTTCTGGTTCGCCATGCAGCTCGCCATGCTGGCGGGCTTCTGTACGGCCTATCCAGTGAACTGGCTGCTGATCCGCAAGGGCGTGAAGGAAGCGATGTAACCCCGTTGCCCGCCCGGCGGAGGCGGACGTAACCTCTCCCTGAACAACGACAACGGGTTCAGGGAGGCGCCCCATGCAGGGCCTCATGATGGATTGGCCGCTGACGCTGCCCAGCATCCTGGAGCATGCGGCGCTCTACCATCCGGACCGGGAGGTGGTGGCCCGCACGGTCGAGGGACCGATCCACCGGTACGGCTACGCCGAGGCCCTGGCGCGCACCAAGCGGCTTGCCAATGCGCTGTTGGAGCTGGGCGTGAAGCCGGGCGACCGGGTGGCGACGCTGGCCTGGTCGACGCACCGGCACTTCGAGCTCTATTTCGCCGCCACCGGCGTCGGGGCGGTGCTGCACACCATCAATCCGCGGCTGCATCCGGAGCAGGTCGCGTGGGTCGCCAACCACGCCGAGGACGTCATCCTGCTCTACGACATCTCCTTCGCCGACCTGGTGGCGGAGACGGCGTCGAAGATGGCGACGGTGAGGACCTTCGTGGCGCTGACCGACCGCGCGCACCTGCCGGCCAATGCGCCGAAGGGGACGCGGGTCTACGAGGAGCTGCTGGCGGCGGCCTCGGCGGAGTTCCGCTGGCCGGAGCTGGACGAGAAGGCGGCCTGCGGGCTCTGCTACACCTCGGGCACCACGGGCAATCCGAAGGGCGTGCTCTATTCGCATCGCTCGACGGTGCTGCACGCCATGGCGCTGGCGCTGCCGGACAACTTCGACTTCTCGGCCGCCGACGTGGTCATGCCGTGCGCCCAGATGTACCACGCCAACGCCTGGGGAACGCCTTACGCCGCGCCGCTGGTGGGCGCGAAGCTGGTGCTGCCCGGGCGTGCGCTGGACGGCGCGTCCGTCGCCGAGCTGATCGGCGATGAAGGCGTGACCTTCGTGCTGGGCGTGCCGACCATCTGGGTGGGCGTCGCCGAGCACCTGGAGCAGGCGGGAAAGTCGCTCGACTGCGTGAAGACCATCGCCATCGGCGGCTCGGCGCCCACGGCGGCGCTGATCAGCCGGATCGAGAGCCGGCTGGGCGGCGCGGTCCACCAGATCTGGGGCATGACCGAGACGAGCCCGCTCGGCGTCATCAACCGGCCGCTGCCGCAGCATGCGGGCGAGGATCCCGCCGTCTCGACCCAGCGCAAGCTGAAGCAGGGACGCGGACTGTTCGGGGTGCAGCTTCGGGTCGTCGACGAGGCCGGCAAGGCGCTGCCGCGCGACGGCAGGAGCCCCGGGCGGCTGCAGGTGAAGGGGCCCTGGGTCGCGCAGGCCTATTTCAAGCACGACGGCGCAGCGTCGTTCACGGACGACGGCTGGTTCGACACCGGCGATATCGCGACCATCGACGCCGAAGGCTACCTGCGCCTGACGGACCGGGCGAAGGACGTGATCAAGTCCGGCGGGGAGTGGATCTCCACGCTGGATCTGGAGGACGCGGTCTGCTCGCACCCGGCGGTCGCCATGGCCGCTGCGGTGGGCATGCCGCACCCGAAATGGGACGAGCGGCCGCTGCTGCTGGTGACGCTCAGGCCCGGCCAGAGCGCCGATCCGGAGGCCCTGAAGCGCCACGTGGCCGAGCGCGTCGCCAGATGGTGGGTCCCGGATGAGGTGAGGATCGTGGACGCGCTGCCGATCGGCCCCACCGGCAAGGTGCTGAAGCGCGAGCTGCGTGACCAATTGACCTCGGTCACACCAGAACCTGCCGAATGAAGACAGCCTGAGCCGAACCGGCTCTTGAATCGCGCGTTTGCGACCTCAGGTGACGGTGGACAACCTGAGGAGATTGCAGACTTGCCGCGCAAACGGCCGAAGGGTGTGCTCGCCATGGGGTGGGCCTGCATAGAGGCCGCCGCGAAGGGGCGGACCGAGCACGCGCCGCTGGCCGAGGACTTTCCCGATCACGTCGTGCGC
>JAGWSE010000011.1 GCA_028869395.1 Alphaproteobacteria bacterium
GCCCACCGACGCGCCGGGCGCGCCGCCGCTCGTGGCGGGCGCCAAGTCCGCGGCGCCGCAGCCCGCCAACGCCGCGCCCGACAAGAAAGGGTGATCCGATGAGCCGTCCGATGCTCGCCTTGTTCCTGGCCGCCATCGCCGGAAGCGCCACCACGCCGGGCGCCCGGGCCGAGCCGCGCCCGGCGCCGGTGCATCCCTGCGCAAGGGCGGCCATGCAGAGCGACCCGGCGCCTGTCCTGCCGTTCGGCTGCGCGACCGGGGCGAACCTGGGCGCGATGGTCGCCGATCCCGCCGATCTCCAACAGGGTCGCGCCTCCACGCCGGGGCGCGGCGACGCGGCCTTCGCTGCGGCCAAGCGCCATCGCCTCGGTCAGGTGAAGCCGCTGATCGGCGCAGCAGGATCGCAGGGCGGCGCCGGCGGGTCGCCCGCGGCCACCCAGGCTGGAAAGGGATACTGACATGGGCCTGCCGCTTCCGTCCGATCGCCCGGCGGTCCGACCCGCCTTCCTGGCCACCGTCGCCGACGAGGTCACCCGCGAGGCGGTCCGACAGGCGGCCGCGCAGTTCGGCTGGCCCGCCGCCCGTGTCCGGGATGGGGGCGCGGCCGAGGCGCGCGAGTTGCTGGCCGGCGCGGCCTCCCCCGGCGTGCTCCTGGTCGACGTCAGCGAGAGCGCCGACCCCCTGGCCGACCTCGACGCCCTCGCCGAGGTGTGCGAGCCCGGAACGCGCGTCCTGGCCCTGGGCCGGGTCAACGATATCGCCTTCTACCGCGCGGTGATGCGGCTGGGACTGACGGAGTACCTCGTCAAACCGGCGCCGGTGGAAGCTCTGGTCGACGCCCTGCGCCGGGCCCAGCAGGATGACGCCGGGAAGCCGAAACCATCCGGAGCCGCCCGCGTCTTGGCCTTCATCGGCGCCCGCGGCGGCGTGGGAACGACGACGCTCGCCGTTTCCACCGCCTGGAGCCTGGCCTGCGAGCATCAGCGCCACGCCGTCCTTCTCGACCTCGACATGCAATTCGGCGCGGCGGCGCTCAGTCTTGACCTGGAGCCCGAGCGCGGCCTGCGCGAGATCCTCGCCAATCCGGAGCGGATCGACAGCCTGCTGGTCAGCTCGGCCATGACCCATGCGGGCGAGCGCTTTCATATCCTGAGCGCCGAGGAACCCCTGGAGGACGAGGTCGAGCCCGCTCCCGCCGGCCTGCAGGCGCTGCTCAGGGCCATGGACGACGCTTGTGACGTCGTCGTGCTCGACCTTCCGCGCCGCGCCGACCGGCTGACGCGCGAGGCGCTGTCGCGGGCTGATGCGGTGGTCATCGTGACCGACCTCACCTTGCCCGCCATGCGGGACGCCCAGCGGCTCGGCCGACTCGTCAGGGCCACGGCCCCCAGGGCGGAGATGCTCATGGTGGCGAACCGCGTGGGCGCCGCCGCCGGCGAGCTTCCGCAGGCCGAGTTCGCCAGGGGCGCGGGCGCCCCGCTCGCCTTCGCGCTTGCGGCCGACGGCAAGGCCGCCGAGGCCGCGGCCGAGAAGGCCCGCCCGCTGGCCGAGACCGCCGCCAGGACCTCACTTGGGACGGACATGCGCCGCCTCGCCACCCGCCTCGCGAGCGCCGAGGAGGCGCCGCCGCCGCAGGCCGAACCGGCCTCCTGGTTCAAGCGCATCCTGGGACGCTAGCCATGTTCGGACGCCGCGGTCTGCCGCCGCTCGAGACCCCCCGCGAGACGCCCGCCCACGGCGACGGAGACCCGCTGCCGCGGATCACCGTCCTCGACCTGGCGAGCCGCCGCCCCGTCGATCCGGCGGGCTTCCTGTCCCAGCCCGTCGCGCCAACGGCGAACGACCCGGCGCCCGGCCGGCCGCCGCGCGGCGCGCCGGCCGCCACGGGGAAGATCCGCGAGGCGGCCGACGCCGTTCAGCCTAAGCTGCTGGAGCGCATCGACAGCGAGGTGGCGAGTCGTCTCGACCGCGAGGCCCTAGTGCAGGAACTGGCGCCCCCCGTCCGCGAGATCCTGGCCGAGCTGAAGATCCAGCTGAACCAGCGCGAACAGCGCGATCTGGTGAACCTCATCCTGGACGACATGCTGGGGTTGGGTCCGCTCGAGCCGCTGCTCGCAGACGAGACCATCACCGACATCATGGTGAACGGCGCCCGGCGGATCTATGTCGAGCAGCGTGGCAAGCTGGTGCTCTCCGAGGCCACATTCCGCGACGACGCCCATGTGCTCAGCGTCGCCGGGCGCATCGTCAGCCAGGTCGGCCGTCGCGTGGACGAATCCACACCGCTGGTGGACGCGCGCCTGGCAGACGGCAGCCGCGTGAACATCATCATCCCCCCGCTGGCGCTCGACGGACCTTCGATCTCCATCCGGAAATTCGCCAAGCGTGGCGTCGACCTCGACCTGATGGTCCGCCAGGGGAACGTCTCGGCCGAGGCGGCGGCGGTGCTGAAGATCGCGGCCCGTTCCCGGCTCAACATCCTGATCTCGGGCGGCACGGGCTCGGGCAAGACCACGCTGCTCAACGCGCTCTCCCAGATGGTCGCCGCCGACGAACGCGTCGTCACCATCGAGGACGCCGCCGAACTCCAGCTGCAGCAGCCGCACGTCGTCCGCCTTGAGACCCGGCCGGCCAACCTCGAGGGCCGCGGCGAGATCACCATGCGCGACCTCGTGAAGAACGCGCTGCGCATGCGGCCCGACCGCATCATCCTGGGCGAGATCCGCGGCGCCGAGGCCCTGGACATGCTGCAGGCCATGAACACCGGCCACGATGGGTCGCTGGGCACCATCCACGCCAATCGCCCGCGCGAGGCGCTGACCCGTCTGGAGAACATGGTGGCGATGTCGGGCGTCAACCTTCCCAGCCGCGCCGTGCGCGCCCAGATCGCCGCCGCCGTCCAGCTGATCGTGCAGATCGCCCGCATGCGCGACGGCGTCCGCCGCATCGTCAGCATCACCGAGATCGTCGGCATGGAAGGCGACATCATCACCACCCAGGAACTCTTCGCCTACCGTTTCGAAGGCGAAGGGGCGGACGGCCGGCTCATCGGGCGCTTCGAGTCCTCCGGCCTGCGCCCAGCCTTCAGCCCGCGCGCCGCCTACTACGGCCTCGAGCGCATGCTGCTGGAGGCCATGGGATAGTGCTCGCGCTGATCGCGATTCTGGCGTTTGCCGCGGCCGCCGTGCTCGCGGCCGCCGTGTTCGACATCCGCCCGCCCGCCCGCGGACGGATGGTCCGGCGCGCGCGTGCGCTCGCCGCCCGCGGGGCCGATCCTGCCGCCACGTCGGAGCGCGCGCTGCGCCGCTCGGCGGAAGGCTCCTTCGACCACGTCCTCAGGCGCCTCCTACCGCGGCCGGCTGTGCTGCAGGATCGGCTCGAGGCCACAGGCCGCCCGATCACCTTCACGCACTACGGCGCGACCTGCCTCGGAGCGCTGGTGGTCACCGGCGCCCTCGGTCTCGTCCTCCACCTGCCCCCGCCCATGGCGCTGATCGAAGCGCTGGGCATGGCGATCTGGCTGCCGCACGTGGGCGTAGGCCTGCTGATCGCGCGCCGCCGCAACGCCTTCCTGAAGCAATTCCCCGACGCCATCGGCCTGATCGTGCGCGGACTTCGCGCCGGCCTTCCGGTCAGCGAAACCATCGGCGTCGTCGGGCGCGAAATTCCGGGGCCGGCGGGCGAGGAGTTCCGTCGCACCGCCGAACAGGTCCGCCTGGGCCAGCCGCTGGAGGCTGCACTGGGCCACGCGGCCGGGCGCATGGGCATTGCCGAGTTCAACTTCCTGGTCATCGCCCTGTCGGTCCAGCGTGAGACCGGCGGCAACCTCGCCGAGACCCTGGAAAACCTGGAACACATCCTGCGGCGGCGCCAGCAGATGCGCCTGAAGATCAAGGCCATGGCCTCGGAAGCGACGGCGAGCGGCCTGATCCTCGGCTCGCTGCCCGTGGTCATGTTGATCCTGATGTACGTCGTCAGCCGCGACTACATCCGCCAGCTGTTCGTGAACCCCACAGGTCACCTCATGCTGGCCGGAGCCGGCGCGAGCCTGACCGTCGGCGCCCTGATCATGCGCAAGATGACGCGGTTCGAGATATGAGCCTCGCCTCCACCCTTCTGGGGCCGCACTCCGGCCTGCTGATCGGCCTCGTGGTCGGAGTCGCGAACTTCCTGACGGTGCTTTCGGTCATGCGGGCGCTGTCGCCGAAGGACATGCTGGCCGCCCGCGCCCGCGACCACGCCCGGCGGCGCAGCGAGCTCAGGGCCGCCCGCTTGGCGCTGCGGCGCAGCCCGGGCGCCCAACCGCTGACCCTCGCCAAGCGGTTGCTGGCTGGATTGAAGCTCGACCGCGGCGAGGAGGCCCGCAAGGTCTCCGACCAGCTCGCCCAGGCCGGCTGGCGGACTCGCGACGCCGTCGCCTTGTTCCTGACGTTCAGGCTGGCCGGCCCCCTGCTCGTCGGCGCCTTGGCCTGGCTGCTCGCCCCGGCCATCCTGCACATCCACGCCGACTTGCAGCGCATGCTGGCGACTGCTGGCGGCATCGCCATCGGCGCCTACCTGCCGACGCTCCTGCTCCGCAATGTGATCGAACGGCGGCGGACGAAGATCCAGCGGGCGCTTCCCGACGCGCTGGACCTGTTCGTGATCTGCGCCGAGGCCGGCCTCAGCCTCGACGCGGCCGTCACCCGGGTCGCCCGCGAGATGGGCGCCGGCGCCCCCGAGCTCGCCGACGAGCTCGGCCTGACAGCCATCGAGCTTGGCTTCCTCCCGGATCGACGCGACGCGCTCCTCAACCTCGTGCGCCGGGTCGGCAGCGGCGATGTCCGCGGGCTCGTCAACACGCTCGTGCAGACAGAGAAGTACGGCACGCCGCTCGCCCAATCGCTCCGCGTGCTGGCCAGCGAATTTCGCGACACCCGCCTGATGAAGGCCGAAGAGAAGGCCGCCCGCCTGCCCGCAACCCTCACGGTGCCGATGATCGCCTTCATCCTGCCGCCGCTGTTCGTGATCCTCCTGGGGCCCGCGATCCTGCAGTTCCTGGCGGTCGGCTGGCGCTGACACTCGGGCGCAATCTGCGACAGCTTGACGCGATTTGACCCGGCTCCGCTTGATAACGCTGTCGTCCGACCGCAGTTGGGGAGCCCAGGCAAGTCAGAACCGGCCTCCTCCAGCGGACGCCGGGCAGGGAGTGAATGCATGCAGGCAGCGCGTCGTCAGCTTCTGTTCGGGGTGGGTGCGGCCGCGGCGGCGGTTGCGGTTCCGACCGTCCTGGAATCCGCGAACCTGAAGCGGTCGAGCCTGGCGGCGCCTGCGATCATCAATCCCCGCCAGACCGCGCTGGCCGCATCGGCGGCCGAGCTCCGCCGCGTCTCGCTGCACAACCTGCACACCGGCGACAAGTTCGACGAGGTCTACTGGCAGAACGGGACCTACGTTCC
>JAGWSE010000323.1 GCA_028869395.1 Alphaproteobacteria bacterium
AATCGTTTGATCTCGAACGGTTTGTCGCCGCGCAGGCGCCGGTCTGGGACGCGGTGCGCGGCGAGCTGTCGGCCGGCCGCAAGCGGACGCATTGGATGTGGTTCGTCTTCCCGCAGATCGCCGGCCTGGGCACCAGCCCGACGGCGCAGGCCTATGCGGTGGGCTCGATGGAGGAGGCGAGGGCCTATCTGGCCCACCCGCTGCTCGGACCGCGGCTGCGCGCCTGCACGACGGCGGTGCTGGGTGTCCGGGGCCGCTCGGCGCATGAGATCTTCGGCAGTCCCGACGACCTCAAGTTCCGCTCGTCCATGACACTCTTCCGCGAGGCGGCGCCGGACAAGCCGTTGTTCGAGACGGCGCTCAGGCGCTACTTCGGGGGCGAGCCCGACCCGCGGACGCTGGCCATCCTCCGGCGCTGAGCCGCCGCCGGCCGGCTCACGCCGTCAATCCTCACCAGCGGTTATAGCGGTAATGCCAGTCGCCGGGACGGTAGTCCGGGCGCCAATGGTCCCGGTGCTCCCAATACCAGTAGCGGTAGGGCCGATAGACCCACCGGTCGCCCGCCCAGGCCCAGGGCCGATACCAGGACGGGCCCACGACCACGTTCATGCCGTAGGTCGGCGGCGGATAATAGAACGTCGGCGCGCCAGCTCGGACCAGGTATCCCGGAGGACAGGCGTCGCTGTTGGAGGTGGCGCTGGAGCCGATTGCGGCGCCCGCCAGCGCCCCGAGCGCCCCGCCGGCGATGGCGCCCTCGGTATGCTGATGGCGACCGGCTACGTTCGAGCCCACGATCGCTCCCAGCACCCCGCCGATCACCGCGCCCGTGGTCGCGTTCTTCTGACGCTGCTGCTCGCGGGCGATGCAGGACTGCGCCGCCCATTCCGAATAACGCTGGGCATAGTCGCGGTCATAGGCCTGCGCTTGTTCGTCATAGACCGATCCGGGGGCCTCGGCGCCGACGGGCGGCGGAGCGTACTCGCCGGCTGGTGGCGCGACCGGAGGCGGCGAGGTCGGCGGAGGCTGCGCGGCGGCGCCGCCGGCCTGGGCAATCGCCGCGACGACCAGGCACGCGGCCATGACCTTCACCGTCGGCAAGGAAGAAGAAGCGTTCATTGCGGGCTCCGTTCGATCGCGTCCGGGGCTCCGTGGGCCCGCGGTTCGGTAGGCATGCCTTGGGGCGCCTGCTAGACCGCGGCCTTGACCTGCAACAAAGGGGGCGACTTTGCGGGCTGTTCTTCTCGGTTTGGTCCTTGCGACCTTGGCCGGAGCTGCGGGCGCAGCCCCCTCCGACCTCGCCCGCGAGCGGGCTGAAGCCGCCCATGTGACCATCGTCCGCGACGACTGGGGCATCGCCCACGTCCACGGCCACACCGATCGGGAGGCGGTGTTCGGGATGGCCTATGCCCAGGCCGAGGACGACTTCAATCGGGTCGAAGGCAACTACATCGACGCGATGGGGCTCTCGGCGCAAGTGGATGGTCCCTCGGCTGTCTGGAAGGACCTCCGGATGAAGCTGATCGTGGATCCGGAGGCGCTCAAGTCCGACTACGCCAGCAGCCCCGCCTGGCTGCAGCAGCTGATGGATGGCTGGGCAGACGGCCTCAACTACTTCCTGGCGACCCATACCCGCGTAAAACCCAAGGTCATCCGCCACTTCGAGCCCTGGATGGCGCTCTCCTTCACCGAAGGCAGCATCGGCCCGGACATCGAGCGGGCGAACCTCCGCGACCTGGAGGCCTTCTACGGCGGTCAACCCATGGCGGAGGCCTCGCCGCATCGCGGCCTGCAGTTCAAGGAGCCGTCCGGGTCCAACGGCTTCGCCATCGCACCCTCGAACACCCGCGACGGCCACGCGCTGCTGCTGATCAACCCGCACACCTCCTTCTTCTTCCGCTCGGAGCTCCAGATGTCGAGCGACCAGGGCCTCGACGCCTACGGCGCGGTGACCTGGGGCCAGTTCTTCATCTACCAGGGCTTCAACCGGCACGTCGGCTGGATGCACACCTCGACCGGCGCTGACGTTGTCGACGAGTTCGCCGAGACGATCGTCAGGAGAAACGGCAAGCTCTTCTACCGCTTTGGCCGCGGGCTTCGCCCCGTGAAGGTCAGGACCATCGTCGTCCCCTACCGCACGCCGACGGGCGGCATGGCCGTGCGCCGCTTCACCACCTATGCGACGCACCACGGCCCGATCGTCCGCGCCGACAACGGCAAGTGGATCGCGATCGCCCTGATGAACCGGCCGATACCGGCGCTGGAGCAATCCTTCCTGCGCACCAAGGCGCACGACTACGCCTCGTACATGAAGGTGGCCGAGCTTAAGGCGAACTCGTCCAACAACACCGTCTTCGCCGACGACAAGGGCGAGATCGCCTACCTGCATCCGCAGTTCATTCCCCTGCGGGACAACCGCTTCGACTACACCAAGCCGGTGGACGGCGCCGACCCGGCGACCGACTGGCACGGACTGACGCCACTGTCTGACGTGCCCCACATTCTCAATCCGCCGAGCGGATGGATCTACAATTCAAATGACGCGCCGTGGGACGCTGCGGGGCCCGGGGACAGTCCGCGTGCGGCCGATTTCCCGCGGTACATGGACCAGTTTGGCCGCAACATGCGCAGCCTGCACGCCGTCCGCGTCCTGGAAGGCCGAAAGGACTTCACCCTGCACGGACTGATGCGGGCAGCCTTCGACCCTTGGCTGCCGGCCTTCTCGAGGCTGATCCCGAGCCTCCTGGCGGCCTACGACTCGACGTCGGCGAGCGATCCCCTGAAGGCCAGGCTGGCCGACCAGATCGCGGTGCTGCGGAGCTGGGACTACCGCTGGGGCGTGGGATCCGTGCCGACGGCGCTGGCCGTCTTCTGGGGTGACGAGCTGTGGAAGACCATTCCCGCCTCGCGGGCCTTCCGGCTGGAGACCTTCGAGGACGTGGCCGAGCACGTCAGCGCGCACGACAAGCTGCAGGCCCTGGCCGAAGCCTCCGACCGCCTGACCCGCGACTTCGGCGCCTGGAAGACGCCATGGGGCGAGATAAACCGCTTCCAGCGCATCGATGATTCGATCGCGCCGCGCCACGACGACGCCGCGCCCTCGATCCCCGTGGGCTTCACCTCTTCGCTTTGGGGGTCGCTGGCGGCGTTCGGCGCTGAGCGCTATCCGGGCACGAAGAAACTCTACGGCTACAAGGGCAACAGCTTCGTGGCCGTGGTGGAGTTCGGGCCGCAGGTGCGCGCCTACGCCGTCACGGCAGGCGGCGAGAGCGGCGACCCGAAGAGCCCGCATTTCGACGACGAGGCGGAGCGCTACGCCACCGGCAAGCTGCGCGAGGTCTACTTCTGGCCCGACCAGCTGAAGGGCCACGTGGAGGCGACCTATCACCCGGGCGAACCGGGCCTCCGCTAGAGAAGGCTGACCGACAGCTTCCTTCGCTCCGTGGAGGCGAGGAGTTCGGCCCAGATGGCCTCCTGCCGCGCCTGGTCGCCCGCTTGTTCGGCGGCGACGTGCGCTTCGATGAGAAGCGCGCGCAGTCGGTCGTTCTCGGGCTTCAGCTTCGAGAGGCGGAAGTCATCGTCTTGGCCGCTCTCGCCCAGCAGCTTCCGCAGCGCGCGATTCTCCAGGACCAGGTTCTGGGCGGCCCCATCCCAGACTTCGGCCGCCAGGGCCAGCAGCATGGCCGTGAGGCCCAGGTCGCTCGCGCGCTCCGCCTCCGGCACGCCCGGCATGGCGTTGCGGCCGACGACGCCGGCGAGCTGCATCAGAACGGCGGGGACTTCCGGGTTCATAGCTTGCCCATCACCTTCAGGATGGCGCGGTCCTGCGTGTTCAGCAGCCACCAGGCGGGATAGATCATGATCGGCTCGCGATTGCCGCCACGGTTGAAGGCGGCGGCCGATCCGACCCAGATGCCCTGGCCCTTCACGCAGTTGAACAGGATCCACCAGTGCAGCGCGGCCGGGTCGGCCTTCAGCCCGCTCGCCTTCTCCCAGATCGCAACCGCCTCGTCCTGCGGTACGAGCCCGCCGGCGAGGCCGCGTCCAAACGCCCACACCGGGTTGAAGCCCCAGGCCAGATCCTCGAGGGGATCGCCCAGGTGGGCCATCTCCCAGTCCAGCACCCCGTGGATCTCGCCGGCCTCGTCGTAAAGGAAGTTGCCGGTCCGATAGTCGCCGTGGACGATCGAGATCTTCTGCGCGGGCGGCGGCGGATTGGCCCTCAGCCAGCGGATGGCGGCGCGGACGATCGGCAGCGGCTCGGCCTGGTCGCGGTCGAGCATGGACTCCCAGTAGTCGAGCTCGCGCCTCCAGCACTGGTCAGCAGGCGGCGCCTGCATCACCTCGAGGACCCCGACCTTCGCAGGGTCGACCTTCGCGATCTCGCCCAGGATCGTCCACTTGCGTTGCGCAACGACCGGCAGGACCGCGTCATAGGCGCCGGAAAGCAGCATCTGCGGCGCAGCCTGGAAGCCCGCCAGCTCCTCGGCGATGAAGAAGGGGTGGTCGAGGGCCGCCTCGTCCTCTTCCAGCCACAGCATCTCCGGGACCGGCACCGCCGAGCCGTGGAAGGCCCGATAGGCGGCGAACTCCACGCGGCGCTCGGTCTCGATCAGGCTGGCCGGCGGATCGCGCCTGAGGATCATCCGCCGCTCGCGCGCCGCGCCGTCCTCGCGCCAGGTCGCGCGGAAGCGGTAGGTCTCGCGGCTCGCGCCGCCGGAGATCCGCTCCATGGCCTCCACGGTGACGTCGGACGCGCCCGGCATCCTGGAAGCCAGATAGGCCGCAACGCGCGGCGCAAGAGGATGCGTCACGCTAGGCCAGCTCGAACTTGATGGGCAGCCGCTTGGGCCCGTTGACGAAGACCGCCTCGCTCATGGCGGGCTCGCCGGCGAGCGCCACCGACTTCAGCTTCGGCAGCAGTTCCTCCCAGAGGATCCGCATCTCCATTCGGGCCAGATGCTGGCCGAGGCAGACATGGGCGCCGTAACCGAAGGCGAGCTGTTTGTTGGGCTTGCGGTCCACGCGGAAGGCGTTGGGCTCGTCGAACACCTCCTCGTCACGGTTGCCGGAGGCGTAGCAGAGCATCAGCCAGTCACCCTTCTTCAGGCTGCGGCCGGCGAACTCCACGTCCTCGGTCGCCGTGCGCATGAAGGTCTTCACCGGGGTCGTCCAGCGGATCGATTCCTCGACCAGGCCCGGGATCAGCGAGAGGTCCGCCTTCACCTTCGCGAATTCCCGGGGGTTCTCGGCCAGGGCCCACATGGCGCCGGCCGTGGAGGACGATGTGGTGTCGTGCCCCGCCGTGGCGACGATAATGTAATAGCTCATCGCCTCCAGGTCGGAGATCGGCTGTCCGTCGATCTTCGCGTTGGCGATCAAGGTCGCCAGGTCGTCGGTCGGGTTCGCTCGTTTGCGCTCCGAAAGCGCGTGGAAATAATTGAAGAAATCCGTGATGACGCTGAAGTCGAACTCCTTGCCGGGCTCGGGCTGGCGACTGGCG
>JAGWSE010000324.1 GCA_028869395.1 Alphaproteobacteria bacterium
GACTCCACCATACGCCGGCAGTTCTCCAGGCAGTTGTCGGCCACGCTGACCGCCAGGAGTTTGTCAGGGTTGCGCCGGCGGGCCACCGCTCTGGTCAGGGCGTCGCGCTCCTCAAGCGTGAGGCTGGGATGCTCGCCGACGCTGCCGCCGACCAGGTAGCCGCTCACCGCCTCACGCAGGTAATCCACCAGGGCGTCCAGGCTATCGTAGTCGATTCCTCCGTCGCGCATGGGGGTGACGAGCCCGACGCGGGCCGCGCCGTAGATGCCGGCCAGCTCATCGCGACGGTAGTTCTTGTTGACGTACCGGAATGGGTTCCAGTCGACGTCGGCGAATTCGCCGTTGATGCGGCCCGAGAGCGCGTCGAGCCGGGCACGGATCTCCTGATAGGCCTCCACCGCCTCGCGGCTGACCGGGGCGATCTGCAGCATCAGGACTTCGCGCCGCATGTCCGGGTTGTCGGCCAGGAACCGTTCGAAGCCGATGAACCGCTCCTCCAGGCCCTTGGAGTAGTCGAGCCGGTCGACGCCCACGATCAGGTGCCGGAACACGGTGCAGGCGGTCATCAGGTCGCGCATGCGCCGCGCGCGGGTCGTCTTGATGAGACGAGCGAAGTTCTTGGCGTCGATCCCGATCGGAAAGGCGCCGGTGGTCACGGTGCGTCCGAAGGCCTTCAGCTCCGCGCCGACCTTCTCGCCGCCGGCCTCGGAGATGACGTAGTCCTCGAAGGCCTGGCGGTAGTCCTCCGTCTGGAAGCCCACCAGGTCGTAGTCGAACATGGACTCCACCAGCTGCCGGTGGCCGGGCAGGGTGATGAACACCTGGTGTGCGGGCCAGGGCACGTGCAGGAAGAAACCCATCCGGTTCTTCAGGCCCATGCGCCGCAGCTCCCGCGCCAGCGGGATCAGGTGGTAGTCGTGGATCCAGATCAGGTCGCCGGGCTCGATCAGCGGGCGAAGGGTCTCGGCGAAACGGCGGTTCGCGCGCTGGTAGCCGGCGTTGAAGGTGCGGTCGTAGGCGGCGATGTCGGTGCGGTAGTGGAACAGCGGCCACAGGGTCTTGTTGGCGTAGCCGTTGTAGTACTCGTCGACGTCGGCCTCCTCGAGGTCGACCGTCGCGGCGGTGACGCCGTCCACCCGCTGCATCGAAAGCTGGCCCGTGAAGGTCGGCGTCGATTCGCCGCTCCAGCCAAACCACAGGCCGGAATATTCGCGAAGCGCGGCGGCCAGCGCCATGGCCAGCCCGCCCACGGTCTCCTCGCCCGCGCCGGACGGCGGGTTCACCCGGTTCGAGACGACGATCAGGCGGCTCATCCGGCGTCGCCCCACCTGGCGCTGCGCGGGCCTTCCCCCGCGCGGCCGGCCGGGCCGCCGAAGCCCTCGCAAAGGCGGGTCACAGGGCGGACTCCAGCCACGAAAGCGTCCCCTCCACGCCCGGCAGCCTGAAGCGGGCGCGGGTGGGTCGGGGCCCGCCCACCAGGATCCCGGCGCCGCCAAGCGCCCGGGCCGCGGCGAAGCCGTCCTCGTCGGTCGCGTCATCGCCAAGGAAGATGGGCGTGGCGCCGCGGAACGGGGCCTCCGCCATGAAGGCGCGGACGCTGTCGGCCTTGGTTGGTCCGGGCGTGCGCAGCTCTTCCACCATGTCCCCGTCCTGCAGGGCGAGGCCGGTCTCGACGGCGATCTTGCGGGCGCGGGCGCGAGCGGCGTCGGCCACGCTGCGCGCGAGCCGGAAATGCAGGGCCACGCTCAGGCCCTTGTCCTCGACGATCAGGCCGGAGTCGCGACGGGCGAAATCGCGCAGCGCCTCGGCGGCCTCCTGCAGCCTGGGGTGCGGCGGGTGCTCGTGCAGCACGCCCGCGCCGTCTCTGCGCACCAGGCCGTGGACGGCCGCGACCGCGGGAACGCGCCCTTCCAGAATTCGATCTGCGTCGGCCAGCGTGCGGCCGGTCACCACCGCGACCCGTCCGCCCAGCGCCTCCACCAGGCGCTCGACGATGCTGGTGCGGCGGGGGTCGGGGCGGACGTCCTGCGGGCGTGCGGCGATCGGCGCCAGGGTGCCGTCGAGGTCGAGGAACAGCGCGCATTCGCGCGGCGAAAGGGGCTTTGGCGCGGGCAGTTGGGCGGTCAGCTCTTCGGTCGACATGGATTGGCCCCCGGACGGTGGCGTAACGCGCGGGGAGGCAGCTTCGATCCAGACTTGGTCGTGGATGAAAGAACTCATTATCAACCCTTGACGTATCCGTCCAAGTCCGGGCTATGCGACGCCCGATCCTGTCCACGAGCAAGTAGGAAAAGACCTCATGGCCGAGACGCCGCGCGCGGATCTGCTTGTCCTGTTCGGCGGAGCCGGCGACCTGGCGCGGCGGATGCTTCTGCCTTCGCTGTACTTCCTGGACGCCGACGGGTTCCTGCCGGAGCGCTTCAAGGTGGTCGCGGCGGCGCGCTCGGAGATGACCCGCGAGGCGTTCCTCGATCTGCTGCGCGCGGACCTGACCGCCAGGCCGGAGGGGCTCGACGAGACGGTCTGGACGCGGTTCTCGGCCCGGCTCGACTATGTCGCCGCGGACGCCACCACGGCCGAAGGGCTCGCGCCGCTCAAGCCCCATATGGCGGCGGCGAAACTGCCGATCTTCTACCTTGCGCTCTCGCCCAGCCTCTATGCCCGCGTCTGCGTGGCGCTGGCGGCGGCCGGGTTCGCGAGCGACGACAGCCGCATCGTGCTGGAGAAGCCCATCGGGCGGGACCTCGAAAGCTCGCGCGGGATCAACGTGGCGGTGGGCGCGGTGTTCGACGAGGCGCGGATCTTCCGCATCGATCACTACCTCGGCAAGGAGACGGTCCAGAACCTGATGGCGCTGAGGTTCGCCAACACCCTGTTCGAGCCGCTCTGGAACAACCTGACGATCGACCACGTGCAGATCACCGTGGCGGAGACTGAAGGCGTGGGCGAACGCTGGCCCTACTACGACGAGTACGGCGCGCTCCGCGACATGCTGCAGAACCACATGCTGCAGCTCCTCTGCCTCGTCGCCATGGAGCCGCCGGCCGACATGGAGCCGGACTCGGTGCGCAACGAGAAGGTCAAGGTGCTGCGGTCCCTGCGGCCCTTCACCCGCGCCGAGGCGCACAAGGATTCCGTTCGCGGCCAGTACGGCGAGGGCGTGGTCGGCGGGCGGGCGGTCTCCGGCTACGAGAAGGAGCGCGGCCAGGCCTCCGACACCGAGACCTTCGTGGCGCTGCGGGCCGACATCGACAACTGGCGCTGGGCCGGGGTGCCCTTCTTCCTGCGCACCGGCAAGCGGCTGCCCGAGCGGCGCACCCAGATCGCCATCCAGTTCAAGCCCGTGCCGCATTCGATCTTCGGCGGCTCGGCCAGCGAGGACCTGGTGGCCAACCGGCTGGTCATCGACCTTCAGCCGGACGAGGACATTGAGCTGCTCCTGATGAACAAGGCGCCGGGCATCAGCCGCGGCGGCATGCGGCTGCAGTCGCTGCCGCTGTCCCTCAGCCTGCTCCGCTCCTACGAGGGGCCGGGCGCGCGCCGGCGGATCGCCTATGAGCGTCTGCTGCTGGACGTGATCGTCGGCAACTCCACCCTGTTCGTCCGCCGCGACGAGGTGGAGGCGGCCTGGCGCTGGGTCGACGGCGTGGCCGACGCGTGGCGTGAGGCCGGCATGGCGCCCAAGCCCTATGCGGCCGGCTCATGGGGCCCGGCTGGCGCCTTCGCCCTCATCGAGCGCTCGGAGCGGGCCTGGTACGACTAGGTGCGACAGCCAGCAAAAGTGGGAACCGCTTTTGCGCCCGGCTGCGCGACCCGGAAAGCGCACCAGCGACAGCCAGCAAGAGTGGGAACCGCTTTTGTGTCCGGCTGCGCGACCCAGGAAGCGCACCATCGGCAGCCAGAAAAAGTGAGAACCACTTTTGCGTTCGGCTGCGCGACCGCTGAAAATCACCCGGTATGATCGCCCGCGGCGAACGGCGTGGGCTCGCCGAAGCGGGCCGGATCGTCGTCCAGGGCCAACCGCAGGCGGGTGACCTCGCGGGCGGTCTCGAGGGTCTCGACGATCTCGTAGAAGGCGCCCGTCTCGTCGACGCCGTCGCCGCGCGACAGGTGATCGGCGATGATCTCCTGGATGCGGTCGATCAGCCGGTTGGCGGCCTCGGCCGCCATCTGGAATTTCCGGGTCTCGTCAGCCTGGCCCATGTCAAGGAATCCCAATTCGGCGACCGCGGTTCCGTCAGCGAACGCTCGACCACGGCCGCGAGAGCAGCGTCGCGCAGTTGATCAGGCCGACCAGGGAGTAGGTCTGCGGGTAGTTTCCCCACAGCTCCCGGCCGTCGAAGGTAATGTCCTCGGAGAGCAGACCCGCCTTGGTGCGGCGGGCGAGCATCTGGCCGAACAGCTCGCGCGCCTCGTCCGAGCGGCCCGACAGGTGCAGGGCTTCGATGAGCCAGAAGGTGCAGAAGTTGAACGCCGTCTTCGGCAGGCCGAAGTCGTCCGGGATGGCGTAGCGGAGCATGAAAGCGCCGCGCCGCAGCCCCTCCTCCACCGCCTGCATGGTGGCCTTCATCCGCGGATCGTCGGGCGTGGTGAAGCGCACGTCGATCATCTGAAGCAGGGACGCATCCAGTTCCTCGCCTCCGAAGGTGGCGGCATAGCGTCCGAGCTTCTCGTTCCAGGCCCGGGTCTCGATCGTCTGGCGAACGTGGCGGGCCTTGTCGTTCCAGTAGTGCGCCCGCTCCGCCAGGCCAAGCTTGGCCGCGGCGTTGCCCAGCCGGTCGCAGGCCGCCCAGCACATCACCGACGAGTAGGTGTGCACCGCCTCGCGCCCGCGGAATTCCCACAGGCTGGCGTCCGGCTTGTCGTGCACCTCGAACGCCCGCTCGCCGATAGGCTCCAGCGCGCGGAAATCCTGTTCGGTGGCCGGGCGGAACAGCCGCTCGTCGAAGAAAGCCTGGACGGTGGAGAGCACGATCTGGCCGTAGACGTCGTGCTGGTGGTGCTCGTGCGCCTGGTTGCCGATGCGCACCGGCCCCATCCCGCGGTAGCCGGGCAGGTGCGGGGCGATCCATTCGGTGAGCACCGGCTCGAGGCCCACGCCGTAGACCGGTTGCACATGGCCTGCGCGGTTGGGATCGGTCACCACGCCCGGCCCGAGCCCCGGCGGCGGCTTCCGCGCCGGTTCGGTCCCCGGCGGCTCGCTCACCGGCGCCGGGGCATAGACGGCGGCGATGTGCTGGTGTCGCGCCTCGTCGACCAGGTTCCTGAGGTAGCCCAGGTAGTTCTCCAGCATGTCCGCCGCGCCCAGCCGGTTCAGCGCCTGGACGACGTAATAGGCGTCGCGGAGCCAGCAGTAGCGATAGTCCCAGTTGCGGCCCGCCTGGCCCGGCTCCGGCGCGTGCTCGGGGATCGAGGTGGTCAAAGCCGCGACGATCGCGCCAGTCTCCTCGTAGGCGCAGAGCTTGAGCGTGATGGCGGCGCGGATCACCGCGTCCTGCCACTCGAGCGGGGTCGACAGCGTCCTCACCCAGCTTCGCCAGTAGAAGGTCGTCTCGCGCAGCATGCGCTCGGTGGTGATGGCGATGTCCGCGTCGAAGCCCTCGTCGGGGCCGAGGAACATCGCGATCGGCTCTTCCAGCCGGAAGACCCGCTCCTCCAGGATGTTACTCACCGAGGCGTCGGTGGTGAGCCGCATGGTGGTCTCGCCACCCACATAGCGAATGTGGTTGGAGCCGTTGGTGGTGGAGGTCTTGCGCTCGCCGTAGTTGAAGGTGGGCCGGCAGCGGATGCGGATGCGCGGCGCGCCGGCCACGGGCCTGACCAGCCGGATGAAGGCGAGCGGGCGGTAGACGCGGCCGAACTGGCGATAGCGGGGGCAGAAATCGATGACCTCCAGCGCGCCGCCCTCGCCGTCGACGATCTCGGTCGACAGGATCGGCGTGTTGCGCAGGTACGACTGGCGGATGTCCGTCGCGCCCTCCGCCTCGATCGCCCAGATGCCCTGGGCGGCCTCGCCGCCGGGATCGCGGCCGCAGAGCAGGGCGGAGAAGAACGGATCGCCGTCAACCCTCGGCGCGCAGGCCCAGACGAATCGGCCGCCCTCGTCGATGAGGGCGCTCGCCGCGCAGTTGCCAATGGGGAAAAGCTCCAGCGTCTGGCTCAAGACTTGGATCTCGCCGTTACGTCACTGCACATGCCGGAGCCCCCGCCTTCCGATCGACGGGGGCGTAACGCGTCCGGATGGACGTGGCTCCGGAGCCGGGACGCGTGCGATGCGTTGCCCGACCGAGCGGCATCCCTTACACGCAAACGCCGGATGATCCGAGCCCGCAGAGCCCGCATCGTCGCGACCCTTGGTCCGGCGAGCCGCGACCCCGCCCGTGTGCGGGAACTGGCCGCCGCCGGGGCGGACGTGTTTCGCGTGAACTTCAGCCACGGCAGCCAGGCCGACCACGCGCGCACGATCCAGGCCGTGCGGCGGGCCGAGGCGGCGGTGGGCCGCCCGCTGGCCGTACTCGCCGACCTGCAGGGGCCGAAGATCCGGCTGGGCGAATTCGCCGACGGGGTGGTGCGCATCAAGGCGGGTCAGGACTTCCGCCTCGACATGCATGCGCTGCCCGGCGATGCGAGCCGGGTGGGCGTGCCGCATCCGGAGGTCTTCGCCGCCCTTCGCGTCGGCGCCGAGGTGCTGATCGACGACGGGCGCGTGCGGCTGCGGGTGGTGGGCCACGGCGCCGACTTCGCCGAGACCATCGTGGAGGCGGGCGAGCAGCTCTCGGACCACAAGGGTCTGAACCTCCCGAACCTCTCGATCCCGATCCCTGCGCTGACCGAGAAGGACCGGGTCGACCTCGCCTTCGCGCTGAACGAGGGCGTCGACTGGGTGGCGCTGTCGTTCGTCCAGCGGGCGTCAGACATGGCGGAGCTGCGCCGGCTGGTGCAGGGACGCGCGGCGGTCCTGGCCAAGATCGAGAAGCCGGCGGCGCTGGATGCGCTCGACGAGATCCTCGATCTCTGCGAGGCGATCATGGTGGCCCGTGGCGACCTCGGCGTGGAGCTGGCGCCCGAAGAGGTTCCGGTGTTCCAGAAGAAGCTGATCCGCGCCGCTCGCCTGCGCGGGCTGCCGGTGATCGTGGCCACCCAGATGCTGGAGAGCATGACGCACTCGCCGACTCCGACGCGGGCCGAGGCGTCCGACGTGGCGGGCGCGGTCTACGAAGGCGCCGACGCCCTGATGCTGTCCGCCGAAACCGCGGCCGGCGACTACCCGATCGAATCCGTCGCCATGATGGACCGCATCATAACCCGGGTGGAACAGGACCCTCGCTGGCCGGAGCTGATGCGCGCGGAGTATCCGGTCGAGGACGCCGACGCCGACGCCCTGGTGGCGGCCGCCCGCAAGGCCTCCGAAAGCGCCTCCACCGCCTGCATCGCGGCCTTCACCACCACAGGCCAGACGGCGCTGAGGCTCTCGCGGGAGCGGCCGCTGCAGCCTACCCTGGCGCTGACCCCGCACCTTTCGACGGCGCGCCGCCTGAGCCTCGCCTGGGGCGTCGAAGCCCGCGTGGTGCAGGAGCCCGCCGATTCCGAGGACCTGGCGCGGGTCGCCATCGAGACCGCGATGGAGACAGGGCTCGCCGCGCGCGACGGCTCGCGCGTGCTGATCCTCGCCGGGCTTCCCATGGGTTCGCCCGGCGCGGCCAACATCCTCCGGCTCGCCCACACGCCCCGTCGCTAGGGTAGCCTCAGCGACCCGGGTAACTCACCGCCATGCCGGCTCGGACGTCCTGCTGCACCCCGTACTGCGGGAAGGGATAGCGGAAACCGTTCTTGGAGAGCGCCCGCATGCCCTCGATGGCCTTCAGGAGGTAGTCGGGCGGCGTGGCCATCAGCATCTCGTCGTCGAGCACCCCGCCGTAGCGCCGCTCGGCGAAGCAGGGGATGGAGAGGCTGGGCTCGCGCTTGGTCAGCGCCCGGCCCCAGCTGTCGGCGCATGCGCTCTCGCCCACCACGCTCCAGTCGAACCGCTTGTAGCCGGCCCACTGCAGGCCGTTGATGAAATAGATCATCGCTCCCGGCGTCGCGTAGAAAAGGGCGATGTCCGGCTCGCCCAGCTTGCCGGCGCTGAGGGGCCCCACGACCAGCGCCTCGTAGCGTCCGTCCGGCACGCAGCTCATGGCCGCCTGATGCGCGGCGGCATCCTCGTCGGTGGAGAACCAGACGCCCTTCATGTGGCGGCCCGATTTCCACTCGTCGGTCTTGGCGCCGCCGAGGCCCACGACCGCGCGGCACTGCGCGCCCACCAGGTCCTCGGCGGTGATCCCGACCGTCCAGCCCAGCCGCGAGGCCTGGCCGACGACTTGGTCCAGCGTATGGACCGCCGACGGCCTGCGGATGCGCGGAATGGCTTCCATCTCGGCGCGATCCTCGAACAGCTTCATGCCGAACGGGATCGTGCGCAGCTTCAGGAGCTGCTCCAGGTCGGCCGTGATGGCGGGCCAGTCATGGGTCATGGCGGCGTCCTCCCGGACGGAGCGTCGGTCCGGGCGCATGCGCGCGCAAGCCGAAACGAAAAGGGCCGCCCTCCCGGGCGGCCCTTCCGCACCGTTCCGGGCGTTGCTCAGAAGATTTCAAAAAGGCCCGCGGCGCCCATGCCGCCGCCGACGCACATGGTGACGACGCCGTACTTCGCGCCGCGCCGCTTGCCCTCGTACATGATGTGCGCCGTGCAGCGGGCGCCGGTCATGCCGTAGGGGTGGCCGATGGAGATCGAGCCGCCGGAGACGTTCAGCTTCTCGTTGGGGATGCCGAGCTTGTCGCGGCAGTAGAGCAACTGGCTCGCGAAGGCCTCGTTGAGCTCCCAGATGTCGATGTCGTCCATCTTGAGCCCGTTACGCTCCAGCAGCTTCGGGATGGCGAACACCGGGCCGATGCCCATCTCCTCGGGGCCGCAGCCGGCCACCGCCATGCCGCGATAGGCGCCGAGCGGCTGAAGGCCGCGCTTCTCGGCTTCCTTGCGCTCCATCATCAGCACCGCGGCGGAGCCGTCGGAGAGCTGCGAGGCGTTGCCGGCGGTGACGAACTTGCCTTCCGGCACATAGCGGCCGCCCTTGAAAACGGGGTTCAGCTTGGCGAGGTCCTCCAGCGTGGTCTGCGGGCGGTTGCCCTCGTCGCGGTCGAGGGTGATCTCCTTGTCCGCGGTCTCGCCCGTCTCCTTGTTGACCAGCACCTTCATGACTGTGGTGACCGGGACGATCTCATTGGCGAAGCGGCCTTCGGCCTGCGCCTGCGCGGTGCGCTGCTGGGACTGCAGCGAATACTCGTCCTGGTATTCGCGGGAGACTCCGTAGCGTTCGGCCACGATCTCGGCCGTCTCGATCATCGAAGTGGCAAGCTCCGGCACGTGCTCGCGCAGCCACGGGTCGGAGGCCATGTAGCGGTTCACCTTGTCGTTCTGGACAAGCGAAATGGACTCCACTCCACCGCCGATGGCGATCGGCGCGCCGTCGTTGATGATGTACTTGGCCGCCGTCGCGATGGCCATCAGGCCCGACGAGCACTGCCGGTCCATGGTCATGCCGGAGACGGTGTTGGGCAGGCCGGCGCGCAGTGCGGCCTGGCGGGCGATGTTGTTGCCGGTTGTGCCCTGCTCGAGCGCGCAGCCCATGGCCACGTCGTCCACTTCGCCGGGGTCGACGCCGGCCTGGGCGACCACGGCGCGGATGGATTGGGCGGCGAGCGTCGCACCGTAGGTGTTGTTGAAGGCGCCGCGGTAGGCCTTGCCGATGGGCGTCCGCTTGGCGGCGACGATGACAGCTTCACGCATGGGGAGGTCCTTGCCAGTTTGAGTTTCAATCCGCTCATCCCCGCGCAGTCGGGGATCCAGGCCGAGCGGCAAGGACGCCCCGAGCGGGTGGATGTCGATGCGCCGCTTGCTTCCCCGCCTGCGCGGGGAAGTGCGGTCTTCTATGTCAGGCCTTCTTGAAGTCGGCGAACTTCTTGCCGTCGGCGACGAGCTTCTCGAGCAGGGCGGCGGGCCTGAAGTCGTCGCCCATCTTGCCCTGGAACTCCTTCATCTTGGCCAGCACCTTGTCCGGGCCGAGCTGGTCGCCGAAGTACATCGGGCCGCCGCGATAGACCGGCCAGCCGTAGCCGTTCACCCAGACGACGTCGATGTCGGAGGAGCGGATCGCCTTGCCTTCCTCGAGGATCTTCGCGCCCTCGTTGATCATCGGATAGAGGCAACGCTCCAGGATCTCGTCGTCGGAGACCTTCCTGGGGTTGCGTCCCGACTTCACGATGAAATCGTTGATGATCTTCTCGGTGACCGGGCTCGGCTTGGCGTTTCGGTTCTCGTCGTAGTCATAGTAGCCCGCGCCGGTCTTCTGGCCGCGGCGGTCCATCTCGCAGAGCACGTCGCGGATGCTCTCGCCCTTCGACTTCTCCTTCACCCAGCCGATGTCCAGGCCCGCCAGGTCGCTCATGGCGAAGGGGCCCATGGGGAAGCCGAAGTCGTAGAGCACGCGGTCCACGTCCCAGGGCATGGCGCCTTCCATGACGAGCTTCTGGGCCTCGCGCTGGCGCTGGGCGAGAATGCGGTTGCCGACGAAGCCCGGGCAGACGCCCACCAGCACCGCGACCTTGCCGATCTGCTTGGCGAGCTTCATCGAGGTGGCGATCACGTCCTTGGCCGTCTTGTCGGCGCGCACGATCTCCAGGAGCTTCATCACGTTGGCCGGCGAGAAGAAGTGCAGGCCGATCACGTCCTGCGGCCGGCTGGTCACCGAAGCGATCTCGTCGATGTTCAGGCCCGAGGTGTTGGTGGCCAGGATCGCGCCCGGTTTGCAGATGGCGTCGAGCCTGGTGAACACGTCCTTCTTGATGTCCATCCGCTCGAAGACCGCCTCGATGACGAGGTCGCAATCGGCGAAGGCTTCCATCTCCAGCGAGCCGGTGAGCAGCGACATGCGCTTCTCGGTCTCTTCCGGCCTGGCGCTCCGGGAGCGCTCGTAGTTCTTGCGGATCGTGGCGAGGCCGCGGTCCAACGCATCCTGCTTCACCTCAACGATCGTCACCGGGATGCCGATGTTGACGAAGTTCATGGCGATGCCGCCGCCCATGGTGCCGGCGCCCAGGACGCCGACCTTCTTGATCGGCCGGGCGGGGGTGTCGTCGGGCACGTCGGGGATCTTCTGGGCTTGGCGCTCGGCGAAGAAGTAGTAGCGCTGGGCGGCCGACTGCGGGCCGGTCATCAGCTCCATGAACAGCTTGCGCTCTTCGCCGAGGCCCTCGTCGAAGGACTTGGCGTTCACCGCCGCCTCGACCGCCTTGATGTTGTTCTCGGGGGCCATGAAGCCGCGGAACTTCCGGGCGTTGGCCTTGCGGAAGTTCGCGAAGATCTCCGGATGGCCGCGGGCGGACTCCAGCCTGGCGTTGTTTTCGCGCACCTTCACCAGCGGCTTGTTCTCGGCGACCGCCTTCTTGGCGAAGGCGATCGCGCCCTCGCGCAGCTGGCCTTCCGGCACGATCTCGTCGACCAGGCCCATCTCGGCGGCGGCCTTGGCCGGCACATGCTGGCCGGAGGTGACCATCTCCAGCGCCTTCTCGACGCCCACGATGCGCGGCAGCCGCTGGGTGCCCCCGGCCCCCGGCAGCAGGCCGATATTGACCTCCGGCAGGCCGACACGAGCCGAGGGGACGGCCACGCGGTAGTGGCAGCACAGCGCCACCTCCAGGCCGCCGCCCAGCGCCGTGCCGTGGATCGCGGCGATCACCGGCTTGGGCGCGCCCTCGATCATGTCCTGCACTTCGAAGAGGCTCGGGCCCTTGGACGCGCCGCCGAACTCGGTGATGTCCGCGCCGGCGATGAAGGTGCGGCCCTCGCAGATCAGCACGATGGCCTTGGCGGGCGAGGCGATCGCCGCCTTGAAGCCCTCGAACAAGCCCTCGCGGACGTTGGCCGACAGCGCGTTCACCGGCGGCGAGTTGAGGGTCAGGACGGCGACATCGCCTTCCTGCGTCAGCGTGGTCACCGAATTGATCTCGGCCATGGGCGCATCCTCGAAATGACTGGGTCGTGGCCGCTCGTTGCGGTTTGGCGGCCGAAATTCAAACGCCTGTTATAGGCCTCGGCGGGGTCGCGCGAGTCAATTGTTGAGCCCCGGATTGGGCGTGGCGCGGGGGCTCCGTTCGGCTAAACAGGTGCCGCAAAACGACGTGGGAGGGATGACATGGGCGCGCTGGATCTGTTCTCGCTGAAGGGCCGCACGGCGCTGGTGACCGGTGGTTCCCGGGGCATCGGCAAGATGATCGCCAAGGGCTTCATCGAGGCGGGCTGCGAGAAGGTCTACATCTCTTCGCGCAAGGCGGCCGACTGCGAGGCCACGGCGAAGGAGCTGGGCGAGGCCTGCATCGCGCTGCCGCAGGACGTCTCGACCGTGGAGGGCGTCCAGGCCCTCGCCGCCGCGCTGCAGGCTCGCGAGGACAAGCTCGACATCCTGGTGAACAACGCCGGCGCCGCCTGGGCCGAGCCGTTCGACGTCTTCCCTGAGAGCGGCTGGGACAAGGTTATGAACCTGAACCTGAAGTCGCCCTTCTTCCTGACCCAGGCGCTGCACGGGATGCTGAAGAAGGCCGCCAGCGACGACCAGCCGGCCAAGGTGATCAACATCGCCTCGATCGACGGGATGTCCCTCAATCCGCTGGAGACCTATTCCTACCATGCCTCCAAGTCGGGGCTGATCTACCTGACCCGCCGCCTCGCCGCGACGCTGGTGAGCGACAATATCCTGGTCACCGCGATCGCCCCGGGCGCCTTCGCCTCCAACATGAACCGCGCCGCGCGCGACCGCGCCGATGTGGTGGCCAAGGCCGTGCCGCAGGGCCGGATCGGGCGCGACGGCGACATGGCCGGAGCGGCGATCTACCTGGCCTCGCACGCGGGCGACTATGTTGTCGGCGCGACCCTGGTGGTGGACGGCGGCGTGGCGCTCGCCAGCATCCCCGCGGTGGGCGCGGCGGGCTGAGACGGCCCCGATCGCGCGGTCGATTCGGGATCGGCCACGGTTTGGGCGACATTCCCTGGTGATGGGAAGGATCATCCGACGCGGGGAGACGTGACTCAGGCCGCTCCCGAACCTGTCCAGGCGCGCACCTGGCGCGTGCTGGCCGCCGTGATCGTCGCGGCGGTCGCGCTCGCGCTCGCGGCCGTCGTGGTCCTCTACCTCGCCAGGCGGCAGCTGGCGCGCGAGGCGGTCACCGATTGGCTGCGATCCAGGGGCGTGTCCGCGCAGGCGAGCTTCCAGGAGATCGGCCCCGGCCAGCTGGTCGGCGCCCTGCGCATCGGACCGCCCGACGCGCCAGACCTTACCGTGGACCGGGCGGAAGTCGATTATTCCCTGGCCGGCCTGATCGCCGGCCGCGGCGTCGAGGTGACCTCCGTCCGGCTCACCCGCCCGGTGCTGAAGGCCAGCTTCCGCCATGGCCGGTTCAACGCGGGCGCGCTGGACCGCCTGATCCAGGAATTCCGCAAGCGCCCGCTGCGTCCCGGCGCGCCGGCGCCGCGGGTGGAGATCGACCAGGGCCGGATCGCGCTCACCACCGACTATGGCCTGCTGCGGGTGACCGCGGACGCGCTGATCGACAAGGGTCGCCTCGTTCGGCTGGACGCCGACAGCGCGCCGGTGCTGGTGGCGCGCGAGGGGATGGAAGCCGGGTTGGGCACGGCGACGCTGCAGGCGCGCTCGGTGGGGGATCGGCTCTCGGTCTCGCTGCGCGCGCCGGTGCTACGGGCCCGCACGCCCAAAGGCGAGGTGGAAAGCGCGCTCCTGACCCTGACCAGCGACAGCGCCTACCCCGACCTGACGCGCCCTGTTGTGGCCAGCGGCCAGGCCAACCTTGAGCTCAGCGCCGGGACTGCGCGCCTCGGCGGCTCGACGGCCCAGGGGTTGCGGGTCGCGGCCACCTCGGCCTGGCGCTGGACGCGGAGCGGCGGCGTCGACGCCCTGGCGGGCGATCTCCAGCTCTCCGCGGGGCTGCAGGACCTTCTGGCCTCGGGCCTCCAGCTCGCCTCCGCCTCCGGCGACTTCCAGGGCCGTTATGCGCTGGGCGCTGCGCCCTCCCTACAACTGGGGGGGCAGGCGCAGATGCACGGCGGCTGGCGCGGAATGGGCGCGCCGGTCCGTGGCGATTCCCGACAGATCGCGGCGCTGAAACGGGGGCTCGCGGCGTTCCACGCCACCGCCGCGGGCCTCACCCTGGCGGCGGACGCCCGCGGGGTCCAGGCGCGGCTCACGGGCGCGGCCCGGCTCGATCCCGACCGCGGCGGCGAGATCCGGCTTGCGCCGCAGGGCGGCGGCTACCGGCTGACTTCGTCCGGCGGCGGGCTGCCGCAGGTGCAGGCGGACATCCGTCGCGTGGCGTTCGCCAACGGCGCGGTTACCGCCACGGGCTCGGTGGCCGCCGCGCTCTCCGTCGGGCCGCTGCAGCAGGCGAAGCTCCGCGCCGACGGCGTCCTGC
>JAGWSE010000325.1 GCA_028869395.1 Alphaproteobacteria bacterium
CCGCGCTTGCCGCCGATCACCCGCTCGACGGTGACGACGTGCTTGTGCCGCCAGGTGGCCAGGGCGTCGTCGATGTCCACCAGCTTCTCGGCGAGCTGGTAGAGGTCCCACCATCGCTCGGTGTCGCGATAGACCTGGAGCCAGGCGTCCTCGACGGCGGGATCGGGCCGGTAGGGCTCGCGCCAGTCGCGCTCGAGCACGTGGGCGGGCAGCGAGAAGCCGGCCTTGGACAGCGCGAAGTTGGCGTCGTCCCAGAGGCTGGGGCTGTCGAGGGCGGCCTCAAGGCCCGCGCGGGCCTCGGGCCGGTCGGCCTGGTGGGCGAGGTGGCTCGCGTCCTTCAGGCCCAGCAGGAACTCCACCGTGCGGAACTGGTCCGACTGGAAGCCGGAGCTGGTCCCCAGCACCTCGCGGAAGCGAGTGTAGTCGGAGGGCGTCATGGTCGCCAGCACGTCCCAGGAAAGCGTCAGGACCGCCTGGATGCGCGAGACGCGGGCGAGGCTCTTGTAGGCGGGCGTCAGCGCGCCGGCGCGGACCAGCAGCTTGGCGCCGGTGAGCTCGGTGATGGTCTGCTTGAGCCACAGCTCCTTGGTCTGGTGGGTGATGATGAAGAGCAGCTCGTCCGGGACGCCGGAGAGCGGCCGCTGCGCCTGGAGGAGTTCGTCCAGCGCCAGGTAGCGGGCGTAGGTCTGGGGTTTCATGGGGCTGGAGTGCACCGGGCCGGGCTGCGCGGCAACCCGTCCGGCGGCGGCGTCAGCCCAGGAACAGGTCCGCGGCGGCGTCGAGGATGGCGCAGGCGTCGAGGCGGTAGGCGCGGTAGAGGTCGGGGAGGTCGCCCACCTGACCGAAGCTGTCGATCCCGAGCGCGCTGACGCGGTGGCCCAGGACGCCGCCCAGCCAGGAGAGCGCGCCCGGCGAGCCGTCGATGACGGTGACCAGACCCGCGGCCGGCGACAACTGCGCAAGCAGCGTCTCGGCGTGACTCCGCCGGCGCTCGCCGGTCGTCCAGCGGCCGCGGCGGGCGGCCATCGAGTCGCGGTGCAGCAGGCCCGGGGAGACGACGTTGAGGACGCCGAGGCCGGGCAGGTCCTCGGCGAGCTGATCGGCGGCGTCAAGAACCTCGGGGGCGACGGCGCCGGAGAAGACCAGGGCGGCTTCGGAGCCGGGCGCCGGGCGCTTCAGCCAGTAGGCGCCCTTGAGCGCGTCTTCGCGCCAGGCGTCGTCCGTCCGCTCGAGCTGGGCGATCGAACGGGTGGTGAGGCGCAGATAGACGCTGCCGCCGTCGGGCGCCTGCATGTGCTCGAAGGACCAGCGCATCACCTCGGCGAGTTCGTCGACGAAGGCGGGCTCGAAGTAGGTCAGGCCCGGCTGGCCGACGCCGATCAGCGGCGTGATGACCGACTGGTGCGCCCCGCCCTCCGGCCCGAGCGTCAGGCCCGACGGCGTCGCCACCAGCATGAAGCGGGCGTCCTGGTAGCAGGCGTAGTTGAGCGCATCGAGCCCGCGGCTGATGAACGGGTCGTAGACGGTGCCGATCGGGATCAGCCGCTCGCCCCAGAGCCGGTCGGCGAGGCCGAGGGCGGCGAGGTTCAGGAACAGGTTGTTCTCGGCGATGCCCAGCTCGATGTGCTGGCCGGTGTGGCCGCCCGCCCAGTGCTGCGCGGAGGGGATCTTGGCCTCGCGGAACACGTCGGAGACCTCGCCGCGCCGGAACAGGCCGCGGTTGTTCACGAAGCCGCCGAGGTTCGTCGACACCGTGACGTCCGGGGACGTGGTGACGATGCGGTCGGCGAGCGGATGCCGGCTGCGGGCGAGGTCGAAGAGAATGCGGCCGAAGGCGGCCTGGGTGGACTGCTCGGCGCCCTCCGGCACGGGGAAGTCGCCGCGGGCAGGGACCGGCACGGCCCGGGCCGCGTGGCGGCGCTCCACCTCGGCGGCGAAGGGGGCGTTTTCGACGAAGGCCTCGAGGCGCTGCGCCTCGTCGGGGGCAAGGCCGGCATAGGGCGCCCACTCGTCGCCTTCCGCGATGCCCAGGCTGTCGCGCAGCGCATGCACCTGGGCCGTGTTGAGGAGGCCCGCGTGGTTGTCCTTGTGGCCCTGGAAGGGCAGCCGGTAACCCTTGATCGTGTAGGCGATGAAGAGCGTCGGCGTGTCGTCCTGCGCCTGCGCATAGGCGTCGAGCAGGGTCTCCACGCAGTGGCCGCCGAGCCGGGTCATCAGCGCGTGCAGCTCGTCGTCGGAAAAGCTGTCGAGAAGCTTGGCCACGCCCGGCTTGTCGCCGATGTCGGCCGTCAGGCGCGCCCGCCAGGCGGCGCCGCCCTGGTAGGTCAGGGCCGCGTACTCGGCGTTGGAGCAGTCGTCGATCCAGGTCTTCAGGTGCGAGCCGCCGGGGCGAGCGAAGGCCTCGCGCTGGGCCTTGCCGTACTTCAGCGTCAGCACGCGCCAGCCGAAGGTGCGGAACACGTCGTCGAACCGGTTGAACATCCGGTCGGCCGTGGTCGCGTCCAGGCTCTGGCGGTTGTAGTCGACGAGCCACCAGGTGTTGCGCACCCGGTGCTTGTGGGCCTCGATCAGGCACTCGTAGATGTTGCCCTCGTCGAGCTCGGCGTCGCCCAGGGTGGCGACGATGCGCCCCTCCCGGTTCGGGTCGAGCCAGCCGTGGGCCTTCAGGTAGTCCTGGGTGAGCGCTGCAAAGGCCGTGACGCCGACGCCGAGGCCCACCGAACCCGTCGAGAAGTCGACGTCGTCCTTGTCCTTGGTTCGCGAGGGATAGGACTGGGCTCCGCCGAAGGCGCGGAAACCCTCGAGCTGCGCCTTCGTCTGGCGGCCGTAGAGGTACTGGATGGCGTGGAAGACCGGGCTGGCGTGCGGCTTCACCGCGACGCGGTCCTGCGGCTTGAGTTCGTGGAAGTAGAGGGTCGCCAGAAGCGTCGTCATGGACGCGCAGGAGGCCTGGTGGCCGCCCACCTTCAGGCCGTCGCGGCTCTCGCGCAGATGGTTGGCGTTGTGGATCGTCCAGGTGGCGAGCCAGCGGATGCGGTCGTCGAGCTGGTCGAGGCGCTCGACGAGGTCGTTGGGCCGGCGCGCCTGGGCGGCGGAAAGGTCGTCGGGCATCGGCCGGTCCACGGGACTCTCAATACTCATGCGGCGCGATGTGCGCGCTCGGGCGGGCGTTCTCAAGGCGCCGCGCCGCCGCGCCTCAGGGCGCGACGACCAGCACCTGGAAGGTGCCCGGGACGACCTTGTAGCCGCCGCCCGGCGGCAGGACGTACTGGGCGGTGGGCAGATAGAGCCGGCCGCTCGCCTCGTCCAGGGCGATGGTGCGCGCGCCCTTCTGGGTGGTCAGGGTCTGCACGATCTTCGGCTGACCTCCCGAGAAGGCGATCACCGAGAGGATCCCGTCGCGCGCGGCCGGCACGAAGGCCAGGCGCCGCTGGGGATCGTAGATCGCGCCGTCGGCGCCCTGCCCCGTCTTCAGCGTGGCCACGAGCTTGCCGTCGGCGACGCTGAGCACGTCGGTGGCGCCCTGGCAGGCGGCGATCAGGTCGCCGTCGCGCGCATCGAACGCCGAGCCCGTGGGGTGGCTGCAGCCCGGCAGGTCCCAGCGGGCGACGATCTTGCGCGCGGCGATGTCGACCACCGCGACCTTGGATTCGCTGACCACGTTGACGAAGGCGCGGCCGTGGCCGTCGACGGAGGCCTCCTCCAGCACGCCGCCGACGGGGATGGTCCCGACGACCTTGCGGGCCTTGGGATCGACCAGGCTGAGCGCGCCGCCGGCGTGGTCGACCACCAGAACCAGCCCCGAATGCGGATCGAAGGTCGCCGAGTCCGGCCCCTTGCCGACCGGGACGCTGGCCTGCACGCGGCCGGTCCGGGCGTCGGCGAACAGGACGGCGTTCGCGCCCCCGTCGGTGACCAGCATCTCGGCGCCGCCCTCGATCGGAAGCGCGATATGTTCGGCGCGGCCGGGCGCGAGGCCGGCGACCACCTTGTCGGCGGGCAGGTCGAGCGCCATGACCGAAGAGCCGCGGGTGATCAGGACCCTGTGCTGCGCCTCGTCGACGCGGGCGTAGTCCCAGCCGCCGTCCGCGCCGGGGACCTTGGCCACCACGTGATAGGCGGGCGCCGCCGCCTGCGCCGCGCCCGCACACCCGATCGCGAGCCCGATCAGGGCTGTCGTCAGAATTCCGTGCATGACCACACCTCCCACGGGTTTGCGGCGGACAATGCTACGTTTGCGGACATCCGGCGACAGCCGAGTTGGCCGTTCAGACCGGCCTGTTCAGCGCGACGGGCTGGGCCGGCGGCGGGAGAGCCGGTGCGGGCGGCCGCGCCGCCGGAGCGGGCGCAGGCGCACCGCCCACGACCGGAGGGGCGGCCGCAGGGCCGGCCGGGGC
>JAGWSE010000326.1 GCA_028869395.1 Alphaproteobacteria bacterium
GTCTTGCGCTGGATGTCGTGGCCGGGCGGATCCATGTTGATGAAGCTGTTGGCGTCGTCGCTCGTCTCGCGCTCGATGAAGGCGTCGGGCGGCAGAACGCTGGGCTTGGGCGAGAGCCCGATCCCCTTGGCCGAAGAGAACACCTGGTGGTTGGTGTCGACGGCCATGATGTCGTTGAACTTGGTGATCGACCAGAACGCGCCGTAGTTGCTGTCGGGCGTCCAGTGCACGGGGTCCTGGGCGCGCAGGCGCTCGAAGTAGGCCCAATGGCCATCGTCGCGGAACGCCGAGGCCCAGGCCGGATTCAGCGTCTCGAGCGGGGCCTCGTAGGCCCGCCGGCGGTGCAAGGCCTGCTTGTCCGCCAGGACGTCAACGGCGCCATCAGCCATCTACAGGCCTCCTGCCAAGGGGATGAGGTTCGGTGCGCGCACCGAGGCGATGGTATCCCGCGCCAGCAACCTCGCCAACGGCTCGAACACGGCGCGGCTAACCCACCGCCTCGTTGATCTGGGCGCGCGGGCGCGAGGCGGGGACGACGGGGATGTCGTGCTCGGCCAGCGGCGCCCTCCAGCGCTTGCGGGCCATGGCGGCCTCGATGAAGGGGGCGAGCTCGGCGGCCTTCTTCGCCTCCCGCTCGGCGGCCTGGGCCTTGAACTCGCCCATGACCTCGGCGGCGAACAACTCGAGGCTCTCGCAGATGTGCTCGTGGCGGTTGCGGCCGGCCTGCTGCAGGAAGATCACCTGGTCGACCCCGGCCGCCTGGAAGCCGCGGATGTGCTCGCGGATGTCGTCGGGCGTGCCGATGCCGTTGGCGTTGCGCTGGCTGGCCTTGCGCGCGGCGATGATCTCCTCGTCGCTCATGGCGCGGCTCTTGCGGAAGTCCTCGAACAGCGAGGAGCGGCCGGGCACGGCGTCGTGGGCGACCAGCGCGTTCACCGCATAGCTGAAGAACTCGAAGCCTTCCTGGCCGCGCCGGATCGCCTCGTCGCGGTCCGGGTGGACGGAGAAGTTGGAGACCATGGCCATGTTGGCGTTCACGGCGTGGCCGAGCGGGACGCAATCCTCGGACCTGATGATGCCGTAGTAGATCTCGGCCCAGGCGCGGGCCTCGTCGGGGTCGACGAAGGAGAAGGCGAGTGCGCCGATGCCGTTGGCGGCGGCGATCTTGATGGTGTCGCGGTTGGTGCAGGCCATCCACATGGGCGGATGCGGCTTCTGGACGGGCTTGGGCACGATGTTGCGGCAGGGGAAGGAGAAGCCCTGGCCCTCGTAGCCGGGGTAGGGCGTCATCGCCATCATGTTGGCGATCTCGCCGGCCGCCTCCAGGGCCAGCGCGCGCTTCTCCTTGGCGGGGATCTTGAAGCCGCCGAGCTCAAGGCGCGTCGCGCCTTCGCCGATGCCGAATTCGAGGCGTCCGTTCGAGACGATGTCCAGCGTGCCCAGGCATTCCGCCGTGCGGGCGGGGTGGTTGTAGTGCGGGATCACCTGGCGGATGCCGTGGCCGAGGCGGATGGTCCTGGTCAGGGCGGCGCAGGCGGCGAGGAAGACCTCGGGCGCGGAGGAGTGGGAATATTCCTCCAGGAAGTGGTGCTCCACCTCCCAGGCGAAGTCGTAGCCGAGGCGGTCGGCGAGGACGACCTGCTCCAGCGCCTGGTGGAACAGCCGCGCCTCGTCGCCCTCGTTCCAGGGCTTGGGCAGCTGGTGCTCGTAGAAGATGCCGAAGCGCATGGCGAAGTCCTCCCGCGCTCAGCACACGCCCGGGGGGCGGGTTTGGCAATACCGCCGTTAGGTCACCTTCCGGGCCGCGGAGCCGGGTTGACTTAAAGACATAAAGATATCTTTATATGCGCCCATGAAGCTCACGGCGGATCAGGCGGTGGAGGTGCTGCGTGCGGCGGGCGAACCGACGCGGCTGCGCATCCTGGCGCTGCTCGCCCGCGAGGAGCTGGCGGTGCTCGAGCTGTGCAGCGTGCTCGACCAGAGCCAGCCAAGGGTCTCGCGCCACCTGAAGCTCCTCGCCGAGGCCGGGTTGGTGGAGCGCTTCCCGGACGGCGCCTGGGTGTTCTACCGCCTCACCGGCGGCGGGCAAGCCGGCGAACTGATCCGCGAGGTGCTGGACAGGCTCGATCTCGCCGACGCCCAGCTGGTGCGCGACGCCGAGCGGCTGTCGGCGGTGTTCGCCGAGCGCGCGGCGGTGGCCTCCGACTACTTCGCCCGCAACGCCGCCCGCTGGGACGAGATCCGTTCGCTCTATGTGTCGGAAGCGGCGGTCGAGGCGGCGATCCTGGAGGCGGCCGGGACGGGCCCTTACCGGCGGCTCGTGGACCTTGGCAGCGGCACCGGACGCATGCTGACCCTGCTGGGGCCGCGCGCGCAGACGGCGCTCGGGCTCGACCTGTCGCAGCAGATGCTGAACATCGCCCGCAACCACGTGACGGAGGCGGGCCTGACGGTCTGCGAGCTGCGCCACGGCGACATCTTCGGCACGCGGCTGCCGGACGGCGAAGCGGACCTCGTGGTCGTCCACCAGGTGCTGCACTACCTGGCCGACCCGGCGGCGGCGGTGAAGGAGGCGGCGCGGATCACCGCCCCGGGCGGCCGGCTGATCATCGTCGACTTCGCCCCGCACAAGCTGGAGTTCCTGCGCGAGCAGCACCAGCACCGCCGGCTGGGATTCTCCGACGCCGAGATCCGCCGCTGGCTCAGCGACGGCGGGATGGGCGAGGTCCAGGCCCGGATGCTGAAGCCGGCCCGCGACGGCGGCCTGACCGTGAAGATCTGGACGGCGGAGCGGGCGGGTGTCCGCCAGAGGAACGCGGCATGAGCCCCAGGGAGACGGCGCTCGGACCCGTCGCGCGGGCGGGCGTCGGCGGCGCGCCGAGGCCCAACGTGTCGTTCGAGTTCTCGCCGCCGCGGACGCCGGAAGCGGAAGAGAGCCTGTGGGACGCGATCCGCAGGCTGGAGCCGCTGGCGCCCTCGTTCGTCTCGGTCACCTACGGCGCGGGCGGCTCGACCCGGGACCGGACGCACCGGACGGTGCTTCGCATGGTCGAGGAGACCACGCTGAAGCCGGCGGCGCACCTGACGTGCGTGGACGCCAGCCGCGAGGAAGTGGACGCGGTGATCCGCGACTACTGGGCTGCCGGCATCCGGCACATCGTGGCGCTGCGCGGCGATCCGCCGGGCCAGATCGGCGGGCGCTACACGCCGCGGGCGGACGGCTACA
>JAGWSE010000327.1 GCA_028869395.1 Alphaproteobacteria bacterium
ACGCGGCAGGCCGCCGAGCGGCTGCGCAACGCGCCCCGGCCCATCGCCGCGGCCCTGGCGCTCGCCGCCCTGCGCGACCCGGCCGTGCTCGACGACAAGATCGAATCCGTCGGCGCCCGCGGCTTCGGCGACGACAAGCTCGACGCCCTCGCCCAGGAGCTCGTACGTCTGCGCTACGAAAGCGAGGCGCTGAATTCCGACGCCGCGCTTCGCCACCTCCAGTCGCGCGGCTTCACCCCGGACATGCTGAAGACGCTGGAGCACGACGCCCGCCGCGCCGGCGTCGCCGCGCCCTTCCTGCAGGAGACCGGCGAGCGCGCCCGCGAGCTGTGGCGCCAGGCCTACGACCTCCTGATGGAGCTGGAATCCCTGGAGCGCGCCGTGGAGGCAGCCACCCGCGACCTGGACCGCGACCGCGATTCCTCCACCCTGATCAGCCTCAAGGCCGACCGCGACCTGAAGCGCCGCCTCCTCAACTCCGACTGGTCCAGCGACGAGGCCGAAAAGCCGGTGCTGCCGCACTGAGCCGGCGTGCCGGGCCGGTCACCGAAGCCCCGGAGCCTCCGTCCCCCATGAACGGAGATGTTCGGCAGGTCGAAACCGGCCCTTGCCCCTGGCGGTTCAAGGACTAGTCTTGCCCCGAGCGGATGAGAGCCATGAGCGACGCTGTCGGCCCCGGCGATCTGGTCCTGTGCGTCAATGCGGCCCCGAACCATGTCACGGGCCGGCCGGTGCCCCTGCAGGCGGGAGAGACCTACCGCGTCCTGTCGGTCATGGAATTCGCCTGCCCCTGCGGGCGTTCCGACGCCCTGCTCGACGTGGGCGTCGACTTCGCCTGGTGCCAGACCCGCTTCCGGCTGTTGCCGAAGCCCAGGGCCCAGGCGCGGACGCGACGGGTCTCGGCGCCGAAGGAGAAGGAAACGATCCGCTGAGCCGCGGGCGCGGCGGCCGCACCTTTCGCATGCGACGAAATGCCCCAAGTTTTTCAGCCGCTTGCCGTTCACCGGCGCGTGGCGGGCATGAGGCCGTCACGGTCTTGACACCGGGGGTCCGCCACGCCATCTCCGACCATGCGGATTTAGCGCGCTGTTGAAAGACATCGATCGGGCCGTCGCGCATGGCGGGCGCGCCCCTCTTATCGAGCAGATGATGTCTCCCTCGATGCGCGGTGATCCAGTGTCGCGGCCGCGCCGTCCTGCCGGACGGCGGCCGGGCGATGCCGCATGGGCGGCCTCGACCGGCGGGTTAGCGAGGCACTGATGACGCACGATCTGAACGGGAACGATTTGGGGGCAGCACGGGTCGTATCGTCGCGGCCCCTCATTTGTTGCACCCACACCACCATTTTCGGCTCGCGACTTGCAGGCGCGCGGACCGATTTTCGGAGATTTCGATGAGCACCAATACGGCCGAAGCGGAAACCCCGGAGACCCAGGGCAGTGACGGCCCGCTGCTCGACCTGACCGACGCCGCGGTCAAGAAGTTCATCAAGCAGGCCAAGGCCCGCGGCTACGTCACCATGGACGAGCTGAACAAGGTGCTGCCCTCGGAGGAGGTCACCTCCGAGGCGATCGAAGACACGCTCGCCATGCTGAGCGAGATGGGCGTCAACGTCGTGGAGTCCGAGGAGGACGCCGACGGCGGCGAGGTGGCGGTCCGCGAGGAGACCGCCCTCGTCGAGACGGCCAAGGAGCCGGCCTACGACCGCACCGACGATCCCGTGCGCATGTACCTGCGCGAGATGGGCTCGGTGGAGCTGCTCTCCCGCGAGGGCGAGATCGCCATCGCCAAGCGCATCGAGGCCGGCCGCGACACCATGATCCGCGGCCTGTGCGAGAGCGCCCTGACCTTCGAGGCCATCATGGTCTGGCGCGAGGAGCTGGCCTCCGGCCGCATCCTTCTGCGCGAGGTGATCGACCTTGAGCAGACCTACGGCGGCCAGGCCCAGTCCGACGGCGAGATGGGCGCTGGCGAGGCGGCCATGGAAGGCGCCGAGGAATCCGAAGAGGCCGAAGCCGCCGAGGGCGCGCCGGAAGGCGAGGGCGACGAGGACTTCGACGACGGCGCCGGCCCCACCATCTCCGCCATGGAGGCCGAGCTGCGCGACGGCGTCATGGCCGTGCTCGACGCCATCGCCGCGGAGTTCGAGAACTTCCGCCTGCTGCAGGAGAAGCTGGTCCTGCACAAGCTGCAGGGCGCCGACCTGCCCGAGGCCGACCGCAAGGCCTACGACGCGGCCACCACCGCCATCGTCCAGCACCTGAAGACGCTGAAGCTCAACAACAACCGCATCGAGGCGCTGGTCGAGCAGCTCTACGCGATCAACAAGCGCCTGATGGGCCTGGAGGGACGCCTGCTCCGCCTCGCCGACAGCTATGGCATCAGCCGCGGCGAGTTCCTCAAGGCCTATCTCGGTTCCGAGATGCGCCCGGACTGGGCCGATCAGGTCAAGGCGCTGGGCGTGCGCTGGACCAAGTTCGCTGAGAACGACGCCAGCCAGATGAGCGACATCCGCGCCGAGATCGCCACCCTGGCCCAGGAAACCGGCGTCGCCATCGACGACTTCCGCCGCATTGTCCAGACGGTGCAGAAGGGCGAGCGCGAGGCGCGTCAGGCCAAGAAGGAGATGGTCGAGGCCAACCTTCGCCTCGTGATCTCGATCGCCAAGAAGTACACCAACCGCGGCCTGCAGTTCCTGGACCTGATCCAGGAGGGCAACATCGGCCTGATGAAGGCGGTGGACAAGTTCGAGTACCGCCG
>JAGWSE010000328.1 GCA_028869395.1 Alphaproteobacteria bacterium
CGGCGGACACGCCTGCTTCGGCTATGTCGGGCAGGACGTGACCGAGGCGCGGGCCGCTGAGCAGGCGAGGTTGGCCGCGGAGACCTCGCTGCAGATGGGCCTGGCCGGCGGCGAGGCGGTCACCTGGGAGCTGAACTTGGCGACGGGCGAAATCGTCCGTGCGGATTCCGACGCGATCACGCCCATCGTTCCGATCTGATGCCGCCCAGCGTTCCGATTTGATCCCGCCCACCATTCCGGGATGATCCCGCCCGGGATTCCGGAATGACGCCGCCCAGGCGGCGCAGCGGTCCTGGCCTTCGTCGACGCTAGGCTCCCGTCCTTTCGAGGAGGGGACCGTGCCGACGGAGAGGATTGCGATGCGCCGTGTGCGCGAGATGTTGCGGCTGAGCCGCGACGCTGGGCTTGGCGGGCGGGAGATCGCCCGCCGGATGGGCGTGGCCCCGTCGACGCTGCGCGAGATGATGCGGCGCTTCGAAGCCTCGGGGCTCAGCTGGCCGCTGCCCCTGGACCTGACGGACCGGGAGCTGGAAGACCGGCTCTATGGCCCGGCGGGCGGCAAGGTGGGTTACCGGCGGCGCGCCGAGCCGGACTGGGCGGCGCTGAACCGGGAGCTGAAGAAGAAGCACGTCACCCTGCAGATCCTGTGGGACGAGTACATCGAGGCTCATCCCGACGGGTATCGCTACAGCCGCTTCTGCGAGCTCTACCGCAGCTGGGAAGCGCGCCTGCCGGTGACCATGCGCCAGACCCACCTGGGCGGCGACAAGCTCTTCGTGGACTACGCCGGCGACACCGTGCCGGTGATCGTCGACCGTCGGCGCGGCGAGACGCGGGGCGCGCACATCTTCGTCGCCGTGATGGGGGCCTCCAGCCTGACCTTCGCCTACGCCAGCTGGACCGAGAAGCTCCCGGACTGGATCGAGGCTCACGTGCAGGCCTTCGCCTTCTTCGGCGGCGCGCCGCGGCTGCTGGTCCCGGACAATCCCAAGGTGGCGATCGTCAAGGCCTCGCTCTACGAGCCGCAGGTGGGCCGCACCTATGACGAGATGGCCGGCCATTACGACACCGCGGTGCTGCCGGCGCGTCCGCGGCGGCCGCGCGACAAGGCCAAGGTGGAGGCCGCGGTGCGGATCGCCGAGCGCTGGCTTCTCGGCAAGCTGCGCCACCGGCGCTTCTACAGCCTGGCCGAGGTGAACGCCGCGATCGCCGAGCTGCTGACCTGGCTCAACGACGAGCAAGTCCGCCGCTACCAGCGCCGCACGCGTCGCCAGCTCTTCGCGGAGATCGACGCGCCGCGTCTGAAGCCGCTGCCGGCCGAGCCCTATGCGCTCGCCGAGTGGCGGGTGCGCAAGGTGGGGCTCGACTACCACGTCGACGTGGACGGCCACTTCTACTCCGTGCCCTACCGCCACGCCCGCGAGACCGTGGAGGTGCGGATCACCGCCCGGGCGGTGGAAGTCTTCCTGCGCGGCGAACGCATCGCCGCCCATCTGCGCGGCTCCGGCGACGGCAAGCACACGACGCTCAGCGAGCACATGCCCGACAGCCATCGCCGCTACAGCGACTGGACCATCGAGCGGATCCTTGGCGAGGCGGGCGCCTGCGGGCCGTCGGTGGCGCTGCTCTGCCAGGTGATCCTCGAGCACCGGCCGCATCCCGAGCAGGGCTTCCGCTCGACCATGGGCATCGTGCGCCTCGCCAAGGTCTATGGCGCCGCGCGCCTGGAGGCGGCCTGCGAGCGGGCGCTGCTGGTGAGCGCGCGCAGCTACGGCGCGGTGAAATCCATCCTCGACAACCGCCTCGACGGACAACCCGTCCGGCGTCGCGACGGCGAGGCCGCCGAGCCGATCGCCCACCCCAACATCCGCGGCTCAACCTACTACCACTGAGGAGATCAGATGCTGACCCATCCCACCTTCGACCAGCTCAACGCCCTGGGCCTGCAGGGCATGGCCAGGGCCTTCGGCGAGCTCATCGAGAACCCCGACGCCGGCGGCCTGACGCACGCCGACTGGCTGGCGCTGCTGCTTGAGCGCGAGGCGGTCTATCGACAGGACAAGCGTCTCGCCGCGCGGCTCCGTCACGCCCGCCTGCGCCAGCACGCCGTGCCCGAAGACATCGACTACCGCGCCCATCGCGGCCTGGACCGCAGCCTGCTCACCGCCCTCGTCAAAGGCGACTGGATCGCCGCCGCCGAGAACCTGGTGATCTGCGGCCCGACCGGCGTGGGCAAGAGCTGGATCGCCTGCGCGCTCGGCCACAAGGCCTGCCGCGACAACCGATCGGTGCTCTACGTCCGCGTCCCCAAGCTCTTCGACGAGCTGGCCCTGGCGCACGGCGACGGCGCCATCGGCCGCCGCTTCAAGAGCCTCGCCGCCGTCCAGCTCCTGATCCTCGACGACTGGGGCCTGGAGCCGCTCGACGCCCAGGCGCGCCACGACCTCCTGGAGATCCTTGAGGACCGCTACGGCCGCCGCGCCACCATCGTCACCAGCCAGCTGCCGGTCTCCGCCTGGCACACCGTCATCGGCGAGGCGACCTACGCCGACGCCATCCTCGACCGCCTGGTGCACAACGCCCACCGGCTCGACCTCAGCGGCGACTCCCTGCGCCGCCCCAGAACCGCTCATCAGGCTTGACCAAAGGCCTCAACCCCAGCCAGATCAAACCTGTCGACGAGAGCCATGCCGCTGGGCGGCATCAGATCGGAACAGCGGGCGAGATCATCTCGGAATAGCTGGGCGGCATCGTCGGAATCCGCACTCAGCCGCTAAACGCCTGCCCCAGCGCGGGCGGATCTTAGTGTCAAACTGTTCCTCGTCCCGCCACGCCGAACGCTTCCGCGGCCGAGCATACTCCTCCAGGTAACGGTCAATCAGCTCGTTCACCGTCTCGGATTGGCGGGCTGCCTTCCACTTGCCGCAGGGGTCTTCGCCAAGCGCGACCCTGGCCAACAATTCACGGGCCATGCCGCGCGCGAGTTGAAGGTTCAGAGTTGGGTAATCGCCGAGTTTCGGTCGGCGGCGCTGCCCGGTGCGGCTGCGGTAGTAGAGGTAGAAGGTCCTCCGCTGGCCCTGCACCCGCAGCTCAAGCCCACGAATCTCGTTATCGCGCAGCACAGCCCCGTTAGGCGCTGCTTTGATTTCAGAAATAATCATGTGACCATCTGGCGGTAGAACGAGACACTCTCCGTCTCGGTTCTGATAGTCAGATAGGTGTCGCGCGTGATCGCATATAATCGCACCTTTGGCGGCGGTATCGCATCTAGCACTTGCAGTCCTCGCATTAGGTCGCGCGACCGCGCGTCCTATCGAAGACTATTTTGCTCGATCCAGTGTCTCATAGTTTCATCCGCAATGCGGAACACCGGACCTGGACCTCCGCTTTCGAGGTCCGCGCCTAAGCCTCTGCTTCGGCAAGGGTTCGGAGCCGCGCTTGCGGTCCGACTATGGAAAGGCCGCCCCCACAACGGGCGGCCTTTCGCGTTGCGGGCTCCCACCCCTCGGTTCCCGCGCCGGCGGCGCGCCAGCGAGAAGGTCAGGCGGCGCGCCGTTCCGAGTCCCAGAGCTGGAGCACACCGAGCGCCGACAACTGGGCGAGCAGCCGCCGCAGGTTCGCCGCGTTGCCGAACACGGCCGAGCGCACATTGTCCCTGGCGAACACCTCGGCGGGCACGATGAGCCCGGCCGAAACGCGCCTGCAGACTCCGGCCTCCACCAGAACCCCCACATGCCTGCGGACCGTCTCGTGGGGCATGCCAGCGCGCTCAGCGACCTCCGCGACCTTCACCGGCCTTCGAAAATCGTCGGCGACCATGTCCTGCGCCGCGTAACCCTCCCCGCCGCGAAGGTGATGTGGGAATCCGGCAGTGTTGCCGCGGAACACCTCCCAGGCGATCAGGCCGTCCATGACGCCGCCCATGGACGCCAGCAGCCCGGCCGTTTCGCGCAGAACATAATCCGTCAGAAGCCGGACCACCGCGCCCAGGTGATGGTCGTCCGCCTCGGGACCGGCGCACGGGGCGGCCCCGTCCGCGAGCAGGGCCAGATCTGAAGCCTCGTAGTAGAAGCTGCGCAGCCGATCGTAGGCGCGCTCGCCCTTCTCGAAGTAGCCGGGCGCGGCCAGCACCGCCGGGGGGACGATCACGCCGCCCTCGCCAAGCCGGCACAGACCCTCGTCCGCCAGCTTCCGCACACGCCGCCGGACCGTCTCGAAGGGCGCGCCGGCCGAGGCGGCCAGGGCGTTGATGCTGATGGGGCGGAGCGAAACCTCAGTGCTCGGACCGTGGGTCGGGCGAGGCGCGGCCCCTCTGGCGACGTCGGCGAGATTGGCCTGCACGATGACGCTCATCAGCAGCGTGTCGAGGACATCTCGCCCGCCGCGGGCGATGTCGATCAGGTCGAGCAACAGGTAGACGGCCAACCGGCTGAGAAGCCGCAGTCGGCGGACAGGCGTGTCCAGCTCTGTTGAAGCGGTGCGCGACACCGGGTCCGACATGATTCCCCGACGTCCACCCGCGCGCACTCTCGTACAAGCTACCCCGCACCACAATCGCCTCACGCCGCCGGGGCCCGGCGACCAGATGGCGCAGGCCTCGCAGACCATGCGCACTCCAGCAGCGGTCATTCCGGCGGCGTTAGTAGCGAGGAAATCATTCTGCGCTACCAGGGCGGGCGATCAGGGAGGCCGGCATGCGCGTGCTTTACGTCGACGACGAGGAATCGAACCGCAGTCTGGTCGGATCGATGCTCAAGCGGGTCGGCATCGCGATGGACGAGGCCCCGGACGCCGATACCGGGCTGTGGATGTTCGCCTCCCAGGACTACGACCTCGTGCTGATGGACATCCGCATGCCCGGGAAGGACGGCTTCGCCGCCATCGGCGAGATCCGCGCCCACACGGACGCCCGACGGGACGTTCCGATCATCGTCATCACCGCGGACGACGCCCACGAGATCCGCGTCCGCGCCCGTGCGCTGGGCGCACAGGACGCGCTGATCAAGCCGGTGTCGAAAGACCAGCTCACCCAGGCCATCGCACGGGTCGCCCCGGGCTGGAGCGCGCCCAAGGCCGCCTGAGCGCGGGCTGCGAGCGCGCCGTCCTTCAGGTCGTCAGGACACCGCCGTTCGCGCGAGCTCACCTTGACCCTGGTCAACGCCGCGGGCCCCGGGACAGGCATGCTTCAGCGGCCATGATCCCCAGCATCCCGCGCGAGCCCGGAGCCCTGCGGCTCTTCCTCTGCGGCGACGTCATGACCGGCCGAGGGATCGACCAGGCCCTGTCCTTCCCCGGCCCGCCGGAGCTGCGCGAGCCGTATGTGTCGGCGGCGCCGGCCTATCTGAGGCTGGCCGGCCAGGCGAGCGGGCCGATCCGCACGCCGATCGACCCGACGGGCATCTGGGGCGCCGCCCGCGAGGCCTGGCGTGCGCTCGCGCCCGACGTGCGGCTGATGAACCTCGAAACGGCGGTCACGACCTCCGACGACTTCGCGCCCAAGGGGATCAATTATCGGATGAACCCCGCCAACGTGGCGGCGCTCACAGCCTCCGGCGCCGACGCCTTCGCGCTCGCCAACAACCACGTGCTCGACTTCGGACCCGCGGGGCTCGCCGAGACGCTGGAGGTCCTGGCCGCAGCCGGCCTGGCCGGCGCCGGCGCCGGCCAGGACCTGTCGCAGGCTCGACGGCCTGTGGTGATCGAGGCCGGGGCCCACCGGGTGCTGTTCTATTCGGTGGCGACCCGCGACAGCGGAACGCCCGCCCACTGGGCCGCAGGGCCCGCTTCGCCGGGAGTTGCGCTGGTCGAGCCCACCGACCGCACCGCGACTGAGCTGGCCGGCCTGATCTCGGCCGAACGCAGGACGGGCGACATCGTGGTCGTCTCGATCCATTGGGGATCCAACTGGGGTTATGACGTCCCGGAGGCGCACCGCCGCTTCGCCCACGCCCTGATCGACGCCGCCGACGTATCGGTCGTGCACGGCCACTCGTCGCACCATCCCCGCCCCATCGAGGTCTACCGGGAGCGCCTGATCCTCTACGGCTGCGGCGATTTCCTGAACGATTACGAGGGCATCGGTGGCTATGGCGGCTTCCGGAGCGAGATCGTCACGGCCGATGTCGCCGACGTGGACGCGGCCACCGGCGCGCTGCGGAGACTGATCATCGTCCCCTTCCGGATCCGGCGCTTCCGCCTGGCGCGGACGCGCAAGGCCGACGCCCTCTGGCTTGCGAACACGCTGGACCGGGTAAGTCGTCGCTTCGGCGTCCAGGTGGTGGTGGACGGGGACGGCCTGCTGGAAGCGATTTGGAGGTCGCGTGCGCCTCATTGACGACGATCAAGGTGATTCCCGGCTGGCGGCGCAGGACTCGCGAGTCCAGTTGGAGGCGAGCGATGCCCAACCCGGACATCCGGGTCGCCATTCCCCCGTGGGCCTGGAGGCGGACCTGCGTCTTCCGGCCAGGGCCCGCGGGCTGGTGATCTTCGCCCACGGCAGCGGGTCGAGCCGGTTCAGCCCGCGCAACCGGGCCGTCGCCGAGGCGCTCGTCGAGGCAGGGTTCGCGACCCTTCTGCTCGACCTGCTGACCGAGGCGGAGGCGCCGCAGCGCGCCAACGTCTTCGACGTCGAGCTGCTGAGCGAGCGGTCGTTGGACGCCCTCGCGTGGGCTCGCGCGGAGCCTGAGCTGCAAGGCCTGCCGATTGGCCTCTTCGGCGCGAGCACGGGCGCAGCCGCGGCGATCAGCGCGGCCGCCTCGCGGCCGGGCCAGGTCGGCGCCGTGGTCTCGCGCGGCGGCCGGCCGGATCTGGCCGGCCGCGCGCTCGAGCGCATCCGTGTTCCGACGCTGCTGATCGTCGGCGGTGCCGATCCGATCGTTCTCGAGCTCAATCAGCAAGCGCTCGCGCGGCTACGCGGACCGAAGGAACTGCAGATTGTGCCTGGAGCAAGCCACCTGTTTCCCGAACGCGGCGCGCTTGAAGCCGTCATGACACATGCGTCC
>JAGWSE010000329.1 GCA_028869395.1 Alphaproteobacteria bacterium
CGGGGCCTCGGTGGAATTCTCCGACGACGATGTCGACCAGCAGGTGATCGAAGGGGCGAGGATCGTCTACCTGGAAGGCTATCTGTTCGATGCGGAGGCGGCGCGGCGGGCGTTCGCCAAGGCGGCGGGCCTGGCCCACGCCTCCGGGCGAATGATCGCGCTGACGTTGTCCGACAGCTTCGTCGTCGAGCGTCACCGCGCGGCCCTCCTGGGCTTCATCGAGAGCCAGGTGGACCTCCTGTTCGCCAACGACGCCGAGGTCACCGCTCTGTTCGAAACCGACAGCTTCGACCAGGCGGTCGAGGCGCTCAGGCCGCGCGTCACCCTGGCCGCCGTCACGCGCTCGGAGAAAGGCTCGGTGATCCTGAGCCAGGGCGAGCGACTGACCGTTGCGGCGGAGCCTGTGGAAAAAGTCGTGGACACGACCGGCGCGGGCGACCAATACGCGGCCGGGTTCATGTTCGGCCTCTCGCGGGGGCGTCCGCTGCAGCTTTGCGGAAAGCTGGGCTCGCTGGCGGCGGCCGAGGTGATCTCGCACTATGGCCCGAGGCCGCAGGTTCCGCTGAAGGAGCTCGCGGTCTCCAGGGGGTACTGAGCCGATGAGCCGCACGGCGGAGATCGCCCGCGACACCAAGGAGACGAAGATCCGGGTCTCGCTGGATCTCGATGGGACCGGGCTGTCCGAGGTTTCCACCGGTATCGGCTTCTTCGACCATATGCTCGACAGCTTCGCCCGCCACGGGGGAATCGACCTGAAGGTCGCGACCAAGGGTGACCTGCACATCGACATGCACCATACCGTCGAGGACACCGGCATCGTCATCGGCCAGGCGGTGAAGGCGGCGCTGGACGGCTTCAAAGGGATCCGCCGCTTCGGCCACGCCTACATCCCGATGGACGAGACACTCACCCGCTGCGCCATCGACCTGTCAAACCGGCCGTATCTGGTGTGGAAGGTGGACTTCAGGACGCCCAAGGTCGGCGACATGGACACCGAGCTGTTCAAGGAATTCCACCACGCCTTCGCCATGAACGCCGGCGCCTGCGTGCACCTGGAGACGCTCTACGGAACGAATTCCCACCACGTGGCGGAGAGCGGCTTCAAGGCGCTGGCGCGGGCGCTTCGCCACGCTGTCGAGCTCGACCCCAGGACACACGGGCACGCCCCCTCCACCAAAGGCGTGCTGTAAGGAAATCCCCCATGCAGCGTGTCGCCCTGATCGACTACGGGTCGGGCAACCTGCGCTCGGCCGAAAAGGCGCTCTCGCGCGTCGCCGACGGCGCGGCGGAGATCGTCGTCACCAGCGATGCGGCGGCGATCGCGGCCGCGGACCGCGTCGTGCTGCCCGGCGTCGGCGCCTTCGCCGCCTGCAGGTCGGCGCTGCAGGCCCGGGCCGGCGTGATCGAGGCCATGACCGAGGCGGTGCAGGAAAGGGGCGCCCCGTTCCTGGGCATCTGCGTCGGCATGCAGCTCCTGGCGACGCGCGGGCTTGAGTTCGGCGAAACCCTGGGCTTGGGCTGGATCGCGGGCGACGTGAAGAAGCTCGAGCCCGCCGATCCGGAGATCAAGATCCCGCACATGGGCTGGAATTCGCTCGTCGACGTCTGCGACCACCCGCTGTTCAAGCCGCTGCAGAACGGCGACGCCGTCTACTTCACCCATTCGTTCGCGATCTTTCCAGACAATCCGGCGGACGTGGCGGCCTGGGTCGACCACGGCGGGCGCTTCCCCGCGGCGGTCGTGCGCGGCAACGTCGCAGGGGTTCAGTTCCACCCCGAAAAGTCGCAGAAACCTGGCCTGGCGCTGCTGAAGCGCTTCCTGGAGTGGCGCCCTTGATCCTCTATCCCGCCATCGACCTGAAGGACGGTCAGTGCGTGCGCGTGGTCCGCGGCGACCTCGGTCAGGCGACGGTGTTCAATGCGTCGCCCGCCGACCAGGCCCGCGCCTGGGCGAGCGGCGGCTTCCACTGGCTGCACGTGGTGGACCTGAACGGCGCCGTCGAGGGCAAGGCGGTCAACGCCCGGGCCGTCGAGGCCATCCTGGAAGCGGTTTCGCTGCCGGTGCAACTCGGCGGCGGCATCCGCTCGCTCGCCGACGTGGAGCGCTGGATCGAGGCCGGGATCAGCCGGGTCATCCTGGGCACGCTGGCGGTGCGCGAACCGCAGGTGGTGCGCGCGGCGGCCCGGGCCTTCCCCGAACAGATCGCCGTGAGTGTCGACGTGCGCGGCGGCAAGGTGGCCGTGCAGGGCTGGACGGAGGAGAGCGACCTCGACGCCATCTCGGTCGCCAGGCGCTTCGAGGACGCCGGCGTCTCGGCGCTGATCGTCACCGACATCGACCGCGACGGAACGACGATGGGCTTCAATGTCGAGGCGTTCGGAGAGATCGCCGACGCTGTGGCCATTCCGGTCATTGCGGCTGGCGGCCTCGCCTCGGTCGAGGACATCGTGAAGCTGAAGGCGCGGCGCGGCGTGCCCGTCGCGGGGGCGGTGCTGGGCCGGGCGCTCTACAACGGCGACATCCGGCCCGCCGAGGCCCTGAAGGCGGCCGCATGACCCTCTCGGTCCGCGTCATTCCCTGCCTCGACGTCAAGGACGGCCGCGTGGTGAAGGGCGTGCAGTTCGTCTCGCTGCGCGACGCCGGGGACCCCGTCGAGCAGGCGAGAGCCTACGATGCGGCCGGCGCGGACGAGCTGATGTTCCTCGACATCACGGCCAGCCACGAGGGGCGCGGCGCGATCCTCGACGTGGTCGCGCGCACCGCCGACGTCTGCTTCATGCCGGTTTCCGTTGGCGGCGGGATCCGCTCGGTCGAGGACGCGCGGCGGCTTCTGCTGGCCGGGGCCGACAAGATCTCGATAAACACCGCCGCGGTCGAGAACCGCGGCCTGATCTCCGCCTGCGCCGACGCTTTCGGCAGTCAGGCCACGGTGGTCGCCATCGACGCCAAGCGGGTGGAGGGCGGCTGGAACGTGTTCACCTATGGCGGCCGCAGGGACACCGCCCTCAAGGCCGTCGACTACGCCGTCGACGCCGTGGCCCACGGCGCGGGCGAGATCCTGCTCACCTCCATGGATCGTGACGGCGCGAAGACGGGCTACGACCTGGAGCTTCTCAAGGCGGTCTCATCGGCCGTCACTGTGCCGGTGATCGCCTCGGGCGGCGCGGGGCGTGCGCAGCACATGGTCGACGCCGTGAAGATCGGCGGCGCCTCGGCGGTTCTGGCCGCATCGGTCTTCCACTTCGGCGAGGTTTCGATTTCCGAGGTCAAACAGGCGATGGCCGAAGCCGGCGTCCCGGTCCGCCGGTCGGAGCTCACCGCATGAGCCGCTTCGACGACGTGATCGCCCGCCTCGCCGCGACCATCGACGCCCGCAAGGGCCGAGACCCCTCCGCCTCCTACACGGCCCAGCTGCTCGCCGATCCTGCACACGCCGCCAAAAAGCTGGGCGAGGAAGCGATCGAGACGGTCATCGCTGCACTGGGATCCGACAAGGACGCCCTCGCCGCCGAGAGCGCCGATCTGATCTACCACTGGCTGGTGGTGCTCGCCGCCGCCGACGTCAGCCTCGAGGAGGTCGCGGCGAAGCTGGAGGCGCGGCAGGGGACGAGCGGGCTCGTGGAAAAGGCCGCGCGCCCGAAGTGACCGGGCTTCGGCCGGCGAGGGCCCGGGCGCGCGGTCAGGACCGCGGCTTGCGCTTCAGCGCCACATAGAGCGCACCCTCTCCGCCGTGGCGGCGGTGGGCCTCGGAGACCCCGGCCACGATGTGCGACAGGTAGGCCGCGGCCAGCCACTCCGGCGCGCGGCGGCGCAGAACCCCATCGCCCTGCACGCCCTTGCCGGTGATCACCAGCACGGCGCGATAGCCGTCGTCCCAGGCGCGGCGAAGGAAAGCCTCCAGCACGGCGCGGGCGCGGTCCTGGTCGAGCCCGTGAAGGTCGAGTTTGGCCCCGATGGGGTCGCGCTCCCTGGCGATTCGATGCTTGCGGCGGGGTTCGATGCCCTCGACCCCCTCGCGCGGGCGACGGGGTTTGGGCGCGGCCGTAACTGCAGCGGGAATGCGGACCGGCGGGCCCTCCCCTGTTGCGGGCTCGGGAGCCTGCGGCGTCTCGCGCCCCGGCAGCGGATGGACGGTGGCGGCGACCACCCCCCAGACCCGCAGCTCCTCCGGCTTCAGAGGCCGCTTCATCTCGGAACCAGCCGGTAGAGCTTCAGCCGATGGTGCACGAGCCCGGCTTCGGCGCCCGCGGCCGCGCCTTCGCCAAGGTAGAGATCTGCGCGGTCGGGACCGCGGATCGCAGCTCCCGTGTCGAGGGTGATCGCCAGACGCCGGTAGCGCGGCTTCGCGCCCGCGATCACCGGCCTGTCGGCGTCGATCCAGATGAGCTCGCCCATGGGATGGAAGGCGGGGTCGACCGCCAGGGCCCTACCCGCGGGCAGCGGCACATGCGCCGAGCCGGCCGGCGCACCGCCGTCATCCGGGACGAGGCGGAAGAACCCGTAGCGAGGGTCGAGCCGCATGACGGCATCCGCTTGCGGGCCACGATGCGCGGCGAGCCAGGCGTGGATGGACTGGGCCGAGACCTCGCCGGGGATCAGTCCCTCGCGCTTCATCGGACCGCCGATCGCAACATAGGGCCGACCGTTTGTCGCGGCGTAGAGCGCCTTCATGCGCCCTCCGTCGTCGAACCTCAGCACGCCGGAACCCTGCACCTGCAGGAAGAAGAGATCTTCCGGCCGCATCCAGGCGAGCGAATCGGGCGCGGGGCGCGCCTCGATGGCCGCGCGGTCGGCGTAGGCCGCGCCTCCCCGCAAATCAGCAGGCGGCGGCCTCAGGGGCGCGGTGAACGCGCCGCCCGGCGCGTGGCGGGCGTCGTACTCCGGCGCGAAGTAGGCGGTGAGCACGCCCTGGCCTGACGCGGCGTCGACGGTGAAATGGCTCTCGAAGAAAGCGCGGGCGGCCGGCTCGGCCAGGGGCGGCCCTTCCCGCGCCTCGGCGCAGACGCGCGCCATCGCCCTGTCGGAAGCGACGCCGCAGACGGCGCGGAAGGCGCGGAACGCGGCGGCATGATCGTCGTTCGCCCAGCCCGGCAGCCCGGCGACCGCCGCCGGCGCGCCCTGCCCTGCCGCCGCGCTTGCGGCAGCCAGGACCGTTGCGGCGAGCGCCGCCCCCACCGCTCGCTTGTTCAAGGCAGTCAGGCCTCCGCGGCGTCCACGTGGATGAGCGTCCAGTTGGGGTCGCGGCTCTTAAGATTGCGTTCGAAGGTCCAGAGTTCGGCCGTGCGGCGGTCGTCCACCGCCTCGCCTTCCGGCCCCTTCGAGCGGGATCGGAACTCGGCCAGGAAGCGCACCGTCATGCGGGCCAGGTCGCCCGGCGCCATCTCGGCCTTCTCCAGATCGGCCCGGGGGCCGTGCAGAAATTCCACCGTTTCGGTGCGGTTCTCGGATTCGCGCTGGGCGATCGCCGCATCGAAGCTCGCCATCACCGGCGGCGCGAGCAGGTTCCTGAGGGTCGCCCGGTCGCCGTCGGCGAAGGCCTTGACGATCATCTGGTAGGCGGACTTCGCCCCGCCCAGGAAGTGGTTCACGTCGAAGCCCGGATCGCGGGCCTTGACCGCGGCCAGCCCTGAGAGCGCCACACCCTCGTCCGCCGGCCCGGCGGGCCGCTCGGCCTGTCGCACGCCGATGGGCGCGGCCTCCGTGGCCGGGGTGTCTTCCGGCTGGCGTCCGACGCGCCGGCCCAGCACCGCGTAGAGCTGGTAGAGCACGATGGCCGCGATGGCCGCGAAGATGATCAGCTCGAGGACTTGCAACGATGGCCCTTGGAAAATTCGAACGTCGATGCTGACAATATAGGCCTTGGGAACGTCCCCGTCAGGGGCGGCGTTGCATCGGCCAAGGCCGCATGTTAGCCGCTCGGCCCTGACACGCGCCTTTCGGGCGCTCCGCACCACGGAATCGAAGCCGAACATGAGCGAAATCGACGCCGGCGTCCCTGGCGCGCCGCAGAATGGGCAGGGCGTGGAACCGCCGGGGATCCGTATCCTGGCCCAGTTCATCCGCGACCTTTCCTTCGAGAACCCGCGCGCGCCGGAGTCCCTGCGGGCCGCCGGGCAGGTGCAGCCGCAGATCGATCTCGGCGTCGAGATGAACGCCCGCGGCCGGGACGACGGTCTGTTCGAGGTGGACCTGAAACTCTCGGCGAAGGCCGACCGCGACGACGGCACCCTATTCGTGGTCGAGCTGCTGTACGGTGGCCTGTTCCAGGTGAACGGGGTCGCCCAGCAGGACATCGAGCCGGTGCTGCTCATCGAGTGCCCGCGCTATCTCTTCCCGTTCGCGCGTCGGATCATCGCCGATCTGTCGGCCGAAGGCGGCTTCCCGCCCTTCCTGCTCGATCCGATCGACTTCGCCGGCGTCTACGCTGCGCGCAAGGCCGAAGCCCAGGGCCAGGTGATCGGGACGGCCTAGAGCCCGAACCGGCTCCAGAGTTCGTCGCTCTTCAGGACATCGCGGATGAATGCAGCGTGGATTTCGCGCTCGGCCTCCGTCGAACGGGGCGCCAGCGGCCGCGGCCGGGCGCCGTAGGCCGCCTGGGCCGCGGCGGCGACTGCGGCGACCGCCTGGGCGGTGGTGAGCTCGAGCCGCCGTTCACGACCGCCCTTCAGTTCCAGATAGACGGCCGCCAGCAGCTTGGCGTCGATGAGCGCGCCGTGCTTCTCCCGCTCGGAGAGCGAGATCTTGAAGCGCTTGCAGAGCGCATCCAGCGAATTGTGCATGCCCGGGAAACGTCGCTTGGCGAGTTCCAGGGTGTCGACCCAGCGATGCTCGTGCAGCGGGTCGCGTCCGATCTGGCCGAGCTCCCAGTTCACGAAGTTGCGGTCGAAGCCCGCGTTGTGGGCCACCAGCGGCGCGTCGCCCACGAACTCCAGGAAGGCGTCGACGACCTCCGGATGCTCGAACCGCGGCTTTCCCTTCAGGAAGTCGCCGGAGAGTCCGTGCACGCGCTCGGCTTCCACCGGCATGTCGCGGCACGGGTCGATGTAGACGTGGAAGCTGCGGCCGGTCGGGATGAAGTCTTCGATCTCCAGGCAGGCGAGTTCGACCAGGCGGTGGCCCAGGTGCGGCTCGAAGCCGGTGGTCTCGGTGTCGAGGACGATCTCGCGCGCCATGCTTCACTTTTGGCGCGCTTCGCCGGCCGGCTCAACTGTCGCGCCGTCGCGCGGCAGGGCGCCGCTGTGGATCACGCATGATGGCGACGATCTCCGCGACCTGGACGCGAGCGGGCTCCAGGCCATGCGAGGTGTCGACCACGAAGTGGGCGCGCGCGCGCTTCTCCGCGTCGGGCGTCTGCTGAGCGAGGATGGCGTCCAGCCGGTCCGGCGTCATTCCCGGCCGCGCCAGCACGCGCTCGCGCTGCATGTCGGGCGGCGCGCTCACCACCACCACCGCGTCCATGTTGGCGTCGCCGCCGGTCTCGTAGAGCAGCGGAATGTCGAGCACGACCATGTCCGCGCCCATCTTCTCCGCGGCCTGGAAGAAGTCCACGCGATCGCGGCCGACCAGCGGGTGGACGATGGCGTTGAGCCGCTTCAGGGCCTCGGCCTTGCCGAGCACCGCCTGGCGCAGCGCCTCGCGGTCGATGGCCCCGTCCTTCACCACGCCGGGGAAGGCCTCGCCGACCGGCCCGACCGCCGCTCCGCCCGCCTTGTAGAGGTCGGCCACGGCCGCGTCGGCGTCGTAGACCGGCACCCCCAGGTCGCGGAACATGGTCGCCGTGGTCGACTTGCCCATTCCGATCGAGCCAGTGAGCCCCAGGACGATCATCCGTGAATCTCCATGGCCTTCAGCGCGAGCGCGCGGGCGTCGACGCCGGCCGGCGGCGCCTGGCCGTAGAAGGCTTCGAAAGAGGGCTCGGCCTGAGCGACCAGCATGCCCAGCCCATCGACCGTCCGGCGGCCGAGATCTCGCGCCGCCTGGAGGAAGGGCGTCACGAGCGGGCGGTAGAGCATGTCCATCACCACGGCGTCCTCGGGCGTGGCGTCCAGAGGTATCTCCAGACGGCCCCCGTTCACCAGCCCGGCGGAGGTCGCGTTGATCACCGCCGTCGCACCCGCCAGCGCCTGCGCCGCCTGGTCGAGCGCGTAGGGCCGGCCCGTCTTGCCCAGGGCGCCGGCCACGAACTCCGCCTTGGCGAGCGTGCGGTTGACGATGCGGATCTGTGGCGCGCCGGCCTCGGCGAGCGCGGCCGCCGCCCCGCGCGCGGCACCGCCGGCGCCGAGGATCACGATGGGGCCGCCCCGCATGTCGAAGCCGGGCGCCTGGTCGCGGAACGCGCCGAGCAGGCCCAGGCCGTCGGTGTTGTCGGCCGTGATCGAGCCGTCGCGTTCGAAAATCAGCAGATTCGCGGCTTCCGCCTTTTGCGCCCGCGCCGTCGCGCGGTCTGCCACCGACAGCGCCTGCTCCTTGAACGGCAGGGTCACGTTGACGCCCCGCACCGCTCCGCCGCGCAGGCCTTCGGCGAACCGGCGGAAGCCGTCCACAGGCGGGGCGAAGGGCACGTAGACGCCGTTGACGCCGGCCGCGTCCAGCCAGGCGTTGTGCAGCTGGGGGCTGAGCGAATGCTTCACCGGCTGGCCGGCGACCCCGGCGACGATGGTGGATCCGTCGACGGCGCGGCTCATGACGGCAACGCCCCTTCGCGGCGCAGGAAGTTCAGGAGGCCGAGCAGCGGCAGGCCGAGGATGGCGAAATAGTCGCCCTCGATGGCCGAAAAGAGCTGCGCGCCGGGACCTTCGAGCCGATAGCAGCCCACCGAGCCCAGGGCGGCGCGTCCTTCGACGGCCAGGTAGTCCTCCAGAAACTGATCGGAGAAATCGCGCATCCCAAGCGTCGCTGTGTCGGTTTCCCGCCAGACCGCCCTCCCCGCCCGGGCGACCACCACGGCCGAATGGAGCTGGTGCGGCTTTCCCCGCAGCGCCTTCAGGCGCGCCCGGGCGCCGTCCACCGTGTCGACCTTGTCGTAAAGCCCGCCCTCGAACTCCAGCGTCTGGTCGGCCCCGATCACGAAGTCCGGGCCGTGGGAGGCCCGCACGGCCTTGAGCTCAGCAAGCGCCTCGGCGACCTGTCGCGGATCGGCCCCCCCGGCCAGCAGCCGCGCCTTTTCCTTGGCCTCGTCGACATCGGCGGAACCCAGCTCGACAGGAACACCGGCGGCTTCGAGGACAGCGCGCCGCGCGAGGCTTCGCGAGGCCAGCACGATCGGCGCCCTCACCCGAGCACCTCCACCTGGCCGTGGCCGCCGTGCAGCAGGTTGAGGATCGCCGCCGCGGTCTCCTCGACGGAGCGGCGGGTGACGTCGATCACCGGCCAGTTTTCCCGTTCGTAGAGGCGACGGGCGTGGACGATCTCCTCGCGCACGGAATCGACATCGACATAGCTCGACTCCCGCTGCTCCTTCAGGCTGAGAAGGCGGTTGCGGCGGATCTGGATCAGTCGGTCCGGCGCGATGGTGAGGCCCACCACCAGCGTGCCGTTCAGATGGAAAAGCCGGTCGGGCACCGGGCGCCCCGGCACCAGCGGCACGTTGGCGGCCCGGACGCCGCGATGGGCGAGATAGATGCAGGTCGGCGTCTTCGAGGTCCGTGAGACTCCCACCAGCACGACCTCCGCCCGGTCCAGGTCCTGCCCGCCCTGCCCGTCGTCGTGGCCGATGGCGTAGTTCAGGGCGTCCATGCGGTTGAAATAGTCGTTGTCGAGCCGCAGGTGGGCGCCGACGCGGGTGGTCGTCGAAGCGCCCAGGTAGTGCGACAGCGCCCCCACCAGCGGGTCCAGCGCCGGGATGCACGGCATGTCCATCTTGCGGCAGCCCTCTTCCAGGGCGTGGCGCAGCTTCTCGTCGACGATGGTGTGGATGACGACGCCGGGCGCCTCCTCGATGTCGCCCAGCGCCCGGTCAAGCTGCCGCTGCGAGCGGACGAGCGCATAGATGTGCTCGATGGGCAGCACATTGTCGAAGCGGGCGCAGACCGCACGCGCCATGGCGTTCAAGGTCTCGCCCGTAGAGTCCGATACGAGGTGGACGTGAAAGTAGGTGGCGAGCCGGGACGAGGGGGTCGGGAGTGTCGGCAAGGGACGCAAAATGTCTGGGGATGAAATGTGTGGACCCACTCTTAGCGGAGCCGGACGCGATTGGGGATAGATGGCGCGATCGCGCGCGTCGCTCGGCCCGCCTGTTCATGACAGGGATAAGACAGCGCGATTACACTTCCTTAATCCTCAGGTCCGGAGCGCAGCCCCACGGGTCGGTCCGGCTTGTCGACAGAGAGGGATTTGATCTGGGTCAAAAACCGCCGCCTGGACCGAGAGGTTAACGAATTCTTAAGCAGCCAAGAGGCTTAGGCGCGGCGTCCCCGGTTTCCACAGCCCTTGGACGCGGCCGCCGCCGACCTCTGGACAGGCTGGGGACAAGGTGGGCGATGTCGCAGGGACAGCCCGGTTTTCCCCATCCTCGACAGGCCCAACCGCCTTCTTCCTCAATCCTTTTTCAAAATCTTAAGGAAGGAAGAGAAGGGAAGGGTGAGTGGTCGGACTCGGCGGACTTGAGCCCGGCGCGGGGAGGCGGTTTAACGCCAGCATGTCCGATCCGACGACGCCCCGGCTCCTGCGCGCCCTTTCCGGAGAGACGCTGGATCGGCCACCGATCTGGTTCATGCGTCAGGCCGGAAGGTGCCTGCCGGAGTACCGCGAGCTGCGCGCCCGCGCCGGCGACTTCATCAGTCTGGCGATGAACTCCGAGATGGCGGCGGAGGTCACCCTGCAGCCCATGCGGCGCTTCGCCTTCGATGCAGCCATCGTCTTCGCTGATATCCTGTTGATCCCGCGGGCGTTGGGGCAGGAGTTGTGGTTCGAAGCCGGCGAGGGGCCACGGCTTGGGCCATTGCCGGCGATCGAGGCGTTGCGAGACCAGGTGCAAGCCTCGACGGAACGACTGGCGCCGGTCGGCGAGACAATTGCGCGCGTCCGCGCGGCGCTCGAGCCGGAAAGGGCCCTGATCGGCTTCGCCGGCGGCCCCTGGACGGTGGCGACCTACATGATCGAAGGTCGCGGCTCCCAGCGCGAGGCGGCGCGAACCTTCGCCTATGAACATCCCGAGGAGCTCGATGCGCTGCTCGAAGTGCTGGTCGAGTCCACCGCGCGCTATCTTGTGATGCAGGCGAGGGCCGGCGCCCAGGCCTTGAAGATCTTCGAGAGCTGGGCGGAGAATCTGGCGGAAGACGTTTTCGAACGAATCGTCGTGCGCCCGCACGCCGCTATCCTGGAGCAGGTGAGGGCGGCCGGGGTCACCGCGCCGTTTATCGGCTTTCCTCGCGGCGCCGGCGCGCTCGTCGAGGAATACGCCGAGGGAACGCCGGTTGAATGCGTCGCCCTCGACACCCAGGCCTCGGCGGCGCTGGGTCGGCGGCTGCAGGCGCAAGGCAAGACCATCCAGGGCGCGCTCGACAACCTGCTGCTGCGGGCGGGCGGCCGGGCGCTGGACGCCCGCGTGGAGCAGTTGCTGAACCAGTGGGGCGAGGGGGCCTACGTCTTCAACCTGGGCCATGGGATCCTGCAGGACACGCCGATCGCGAACATCGCGCGCGTCGTGGAGCGGGTGACCGGCCAGCGAGTCCCTCAGGAGTTCGTTGCGTGAAGCTTGCCGTTGTCCTCTTCAACCTCGGAGGGCCGGAATCGCCCGAGGCGGTGCGCCCCTTCCTGCTGAATCTCTTCAGCGACCCGGCGATCATCCGGGCGCCTGGGATCATTCGCGGTTTCATTGCTCGCTCGATCGTACGCAGCCGGGAAAAGGTCGCGCGCGCGAACTATCAGCTGATGGGCGGCGCCTCGCCGCTGCTGGCCGAGACCGAGGCGCAGGCCAAGGCGCTCGCGCCGGCCATCGCGGCGCACAGCCGCGACATGGACGTGCGCGTCTTCATCGCCATGCGATACTGGAAGCCGTTCGCGAAGGACGCGGCACGCCAGGTGGCGGAATTCGCACCCGACGAGGTCGTGCTGTTGCCGCTCTATCCGCAATATTCCACCACGACGACCGCGTCGTCGCTCAAGGCTTGGAAGAGCGTCTACAAGGGGCCCGGACGCAGCCGCTCGATCTGCTGCTATCCCACCTCCCACGGACTGGCCCAAGCCCACGCCGAGGCCATCCGCGACAAGTGGATCACCGCTGGAAAACCTAGCAACATCAGGGTCTTGTTCTCCGCCCACGGGCTGCCCGAGAAGATCGTTGAGGCGGGTGATCCCTACCACGCCCAGGTGCAGGCGACGGCCTCGGCGATCGCTGCGCAGCTTCCCGAACTCACCGATTGGAGGGTCTGCTTCCAGAGCCGGGTGGGGCGCCTCAAGTGGCTGGAGCCTTCCACCGAGGACGAGATCCGCCGCGCTGGGCAGGAGGGCAAGGGCGTAATCGTCGCGCCGATCGCCTTCGTGTCGGAGCACGTCGAGACGCTCGTGGAGCTCGATCACGAATACGCCAAGCTGGCGCATGAGGTGGGCTGCGCGCCCTATCTGCGCTCGCCGACCCCGGGCGTGCGCGACGGTTTCATCCGAGACCTCGCGGACGCCGTGGTGGTGAGTCTGGGGCGGATCAGCGGCGTCAGGCCGTTCGGCGCCTGGATGTGTCCGGAAGGTCTGACGCAGTGCGCCCGTCGGCGCCTGTACGACTGGTCGGGGGAGGCCGCTCAGGAAAATGAACTGGTATGATCTGGCCCGAGGCCTGCACATCAGCGCGGTGATCGCGTGGATGGCGGGGATGCTCTACCTCCCCAGGCTCTTCGCCTATCACACCGAGACGGCGCCGCCGGGATCTGAGTTCGATGCGCACTTCAAGGTCTGGGAAACCAAGCTGCTGCGGATCATCGTCAATCCGGCGATGGTCCTGACCTTCATTTTCGGTGGCTGGCTCATATATCTCGACGGACAGGCGCGGGGCTGGGGCTTCCTGCTCACGCCCTGGATGCTGACGAAGATCGCCGGCATCATCTTCATGTCGGGCTGGCACGGCTTCCTGGCGACGTCGCGCAAAAGCTTCATGCGCGGCGAACGGCGGCATACCGCGAAATTCTGGCGCATGACCAACGAGCTGCCGTTCCTGGTCGCCATCGTGATGGTTCTGGCGGTCACGACCGAGTTCTGAAGCTGTCCGGCCGCACCGGCTGCGCTTGACCGGCCGGGCGGACTGTGGTTCCGATCCCCTCACGCGTCGGGCGAAAGCTGCGGCGCGCCCCGCCTTTTTCCCGGCCCCTCGCGCAAAGGTCGCGAGCCGCGCCGGTTCCCAAGACGACGAATTGAAAACGGCGCTGATCTGCGCCCACACGTTCAAAACCTAGTCCGCGCCGGGATTCCGTCCCGCGTCCGGACGGATGACTGAGTAGACCATGCAAGACGACAACCCCACACCCTCGACCGGCGAGGCCGCGCTGGAATCCCAGACCCTCGAGCCTGCGGTGACCGAAGCGCCCGCCGAGGAGGCCGAGGCCGGCTCCGACGAGCCGTCGGAGGCGTTCAAGGCGATCCAGGCCATGGGCCTCACCCGCATGAGCCTGCAGGAGTTGAAGGACAAGTCGCCGGCCGACCTGTTGGCCTTCGCTGAGCAGCTCGACATCGAAAACGCGAACTCCATGCGCAAGCAGGACATGATGTTCGCGATCCTCAAGACGCTGGCTGAGGAAGGCGTCGAAATCTCGGGCTCGGGCACGCTGGAGGTGGTGCAGGACGGCTTCGGTTTCCTGCGCAGCCCCGAGGCGAATTACCTGCCGGGCCCTGACGACATCTATGTCAGCCCCTCGCAGATCCGGAAATTCGGCCTGCGCACGGGAGACTCGGTCGACGGCGCGGTCCGCGCCCCGCGGGAAGGCGAGCGCTACTTCGCCCTGGTGACCGTCCACCAGATCAACTTCGAGACGCCCGAAAACGTCCGCCACAAGGTGCTGTTCGACAACCTGACCCCGCTCTATCCCGATGAGCGGCTGCGCATGGAGATCGACGACCCGACGCTGAAGGACCGTTCCGGCCGGGTGATCGACATCGTCGCCCCGCTCGGCAAAGGCCAGCGCTGCCTGATCACCGCCCCGCCCCGCGTGGGCAAGACGGTGATGCTGCAGAACATCGCCAAATCGATCGAGACCAACCACCCCGAGTGCTACCTGATCGTGCTGCTGGTCGACGAACGGCCGGAAGAAGTCACCGACATGC
>JAGWSE010000330.1 GCA_028869395.1 Alphaproteobacteria bacterium
CCCAGGCGCTGATGGACCTGGGCGCGGTCGTCTGCCGCCCCAAGGCGCCGCTCTGCGACCGATGTCCCATCGCCGGCCCCTGCGCCGCCTTGGCCGCGGGCGATCCGGAGAGCTGGCCGCGCCGCGCGCCCAAGCCCGAGCGCCCGCACCGTTATGGCGTGGCCTTCGTCCTGACCCGCGGCGACGAGGTGGCCCTGGTCCGCCGCCCGCCCACGGGCCTGCTGGGGGGCATGCTGGCGCTCCCCACTTCGGAATGGCGCGCCGAGCCCTGGGGCGAGGCCGAGGCGATCGCCGCCGCCCCGGGGCCCGGCCCCTGGCGCGGCGCCGGCGAGGTCGAGCACGGCTTCACCCATTTCACGCTGACGCTCACGCTGCTCCGCGCCGAAGCCGACGCCCCGGACGTGATCTGGAGCCCCCGCCGCGACCTCGACGCGCTGCCCAGCGTCTTCCTGAAAGCCGCCAGGGCCGGGCTGAACGCGCTGCTGTAGCGCCCTTCTCGCCCGGAAGTGAGGATCAGGCGACCGGCATTTCCTTGCGCACCTTCGCGCGCAGCACGTCGATGGGGGCCAGGCCCTTGTCGGACTTGAAGTGCCAGTAGGTCCAGCCGTTGCAGGCCGGGGCCGACTGCACCATCGCCCCCACCTTGTGGATCGAGCCGGTCAGCTCGCCCACCGCCAGGCTGCCGTCGGGCCGCACGCGCGCCGAATGGCGGCCCTGCGGGTCGTAGAGCATGTCGCCCGGGCGCAGCAGGCCCGCCTCGACGATCTGGCCGAACGGGATGCGCGGCTCGGCCTTCTTCGAGCCCGTGACCTTCAGCTCCTCCGGCGAGGCGGGGACCACCTGGGCGATCCGCGCCTGGGCGAGTTTCACGTACTCGCTCTCGCGCTCGATGCCGATGTAGCGCCGCCCCAGCCGCCGGGCCGCCGCCCCGGTGGTGCCGGTGCCGAAGAACGGGTCGAGGATCACGTCGCCCGGCTTCGTCGAGGCCAGGATCACGCGGTGCAGCAGGGCCTCCGGCTTCTGGGTCGGATGGGCCTTCGCGCCCGTCGCATCCTTCAGGCGCTCCTCGCCGGTGCACAGCGGGATGGTCCAGTCGGAGCGCATCTGCAGCTCGTCGTTGGCCATCTTCATGGCGTCGTAGTTGAAGGTGTAGCGACGCGCGCCACGGCCCTTCGCCGCCCAGATCAGCGTCTCGTGGGCGTTGGTGAAGCGGGTGCCCTTGAAGTTCGGCATCGGGTTGGACTTGCGCCAGACGATGTCGTTCAGGATCCAGAAACCCAGGTCCTGCAGCGCCGAACCCACCCGGAAGATGTTGTGGTAGCTGCCGATCACCCAGATCGCGCCGTCGGGCTTCAGCACCCGGTGGCATTCCCTGAGCCAGGCGCGGGTGAAGGCGTCATAGGCCTCGAAGCTGTCGAAGCGGTCCCAGTCGTCGTCGACCGCGTCCACCTTCGAATTGTCGGGCCGCAGCAGGTCGCCCCCGAGCTGCAGGTTGTAGGGCGGATCGGCGAACACCAGGTCCACCGAGCGGTCGGGCAGCTTCGCCAGCTCCGCCAGGCAGTCGCCCTGGATGATGACGTCGGCGGATGGACCCATGACCTCGAACCCTCAAGAACCAAGCCGATGAATCCTGGCGGGCCATGGTGAACGGGCCGTTGCCGGACATGGTGAACGAAACCTTAAGCGCGGTTCGACGCCCCCGCGAGCCCGGCCGCGGCCGCAGACGCCGGATGGTGAAGAATGATTTACCATCTCGACCCTAGAAGGCGCCGCGAGCGCGGCCCCGCCTCGCTCCGCACCAGGCGAACGGCATGGCTCTGCGACACCGCGGTTGTTCACATCCGCGCAGCGCAGGTTATCCTGTCGCGGCTGGCGGAGAGACGGGCGCCGGCGAGGATGACTGTTCGCGCCCGAGACGCCGCCCATGCCGTTGATCGACCTATCCACCCTGGACGGGCCGGAACTCCGCCGCCTGCTGGACAGCGCGCGGCGGCAGGGCCAGGCCGCCCAGACCTACGAAATCCTGCAGGAGATGGAGGCGCGGCGCCATCGCCGGGCCCGGACCAGGCTCCTGCCGCCCAGGCGCCCGGGGCCGAAGCCCCACACGATCTCGCTGGCGCTGGGCGACGCGCCCGAGCTGAAGGAGAAGCCCCTGCCGACCCGGACCGACGACGACCCGCCGCTCAGGCTCGCCGAGCCCCCCCGGCGCACGCGGCCGCGACAACCCGCGCCGGTCCAGCCGAAGCGGCAGGGCTGGGCCCACTGGGGCGCGCTGCTCTTCGCGGTCGGGCTGGCCGCCGGCGTCGCGGCCGGCTGGTGGGCCGCGAATTTCGCGAACGGGGGAGCTGCGCCGTCCACCTCCGCCGGCCTGGCCGTCCAGACCGCCGGCGAGCCGGCCGTGCAGACGGCGGCGC
>JAGWSE010000331.1 GCA_028869395.1 Alphaproteobacteria bacterium
CTCGGGTGAACCTCGTGGCCACATCCACCTGGGTGGGCATGACGTCGGACGGACCGGGTTCGAGCAAAACGTCGTCGAAGGTAAGACCTTCGCGAATCTCCATAGGACACCTCGTTTTGCGGGCGCGGTATGTTCGCAAAGGCCGGCGGTGTCAACGCGGGCCGACCGCCGCAGGCGGGATTGCGGCTCAGCGTGCCTTGAAGCCGGTCGCCACCAGATAGATCTCGGAACTCTCGGCGCGGCTGGCCTTGGGTTTGACGTTCTTCACCTCGGCGAAAACGCGCTTGAGGTCGCCTGTGAGCTGGGCTGTCTCGCCGCCCTGGAAGGCCTTGGCGACGAACGCGCCGCCCGGCCTGAGAACCTGCACGGCGAACTCGGCGGCGGCCTCGATCAGGCCCATGATCCTGAGGTGGTCGGTCTGTCGGTGGCCTACCGTGTTGGGCGCCATGTCGGAGAGCACGACGTCCGGCGCCCCGCCCAGCAGCTCGATCAGCTTCGGGCCGCAGGCCGGGTCGGTGAAGTCCATCTGCAGGATGTGGGCGGGCGGCAGGGGATCGACCGGCAGGAGGTCGACGCCCGCCAGGTCCCTGACGCCGCGCTCCAGCGCGACCTGCGTCCAGCCGCCAGGGGCGAGGCCCAGGTCGATCACCCGCGCGCCGGGCTTCAGCAGATGGAAGCGGTCGTCGATCTCGGTGAGCTTGTAGGCGGCGCGCGAGCGGTAGCCGTGGGCGCGGGCCTTGGCGGCGAAGGGATCGTTGATCTGGCGCTCCAGCCACGCCTGCTGCGAGGTGGTGCGCTGCTTGGCGGTCTTCAGCCGCTGCGGCTTGCCGCGGCCGGATTCCGTGCCGCCGGAGGGCGGCCGGACCATGCGCTTGCGGGGCGGCTCCATGCTATTCGGCCGCCATGGCGCGGGCTGGCCGGCGGCGCCTGCGACGGCGGCGGCCGCGGTCGGACATCAGGGAGATGAGGATGCCCTCGCGCAGGCCCCGGTCGGCGACCCTCACGCGATTGCAGGGCCACAGCTCCTGCACCGCCTGGAGGATGGCGGCGCCGGCCAGCACGAGGTCGGCGCGGTCGGGACCGATGCAGGGCTGCTCGGCGCGTTCGCGGGCGCTCAGCGCCAGCAGGCGGGCGGCGGCGGCCTCGCACTGCTCGCGGGTCATCCAGATGCCGTCGACGCGATTGCGGTCGTAGCGGAGAAGATTGAGGTGCATGCCCGCCAGGCTGGTGATGGCGCCCGAGGTGCCGATCAGGTGGGCGCGGTCGCGGTCGAACACCGGACGCAAGGGGTCCGCGCGCCGGAAAGCGCCGATCTCGGCCTTCACGGTGTCGACCATGGCGCGGAACCAGGTCTCCGTGGCCGCCTCCCCCTCGGGGAACTTCTCGGCCAGGGTGACGACGCCGATCGGGATGGAGAGCCAGGCGCGGATGGGCGGCGGCCTGTGGGACGGGCCGGCGGAGGCGGCCTCGCCCAGCTCGACCCAGGAAAGCTCCGTCGAGCCGCCGCCCACGTCCACCACCAGGGCGGCCTCGGCCGAGCGGTCGAGCAGGCTCACGCAGCCCGCCACGGAAAGGCGCGCCTCCTCCTGCGGCGAGATGATCTGCAGCCGCAGGCCGGTTTCTGCGAACACCCGCTCGATGAACTCCGGGCCGTTCTCGGCCATGCGGCAGGCCTGGGTGGCGATGGCGCGGAGCTGGATCACGCGTCGGCGGCGGATCTTCTCGGCGCTGATCCGCAAGGCGGCGAGCGCACGTTCCATGGCGGCGTCCGAGAGCCGACCCGTCTGGGAGAGGCCTTCGCCGAGCCGCACGATGCGAGAGAAGGCTTCGACGACGCGGAAGCTCGTCGCGCCCGGCGTGGCGATCAGCAAACGGCAGTTGTTGGTGCCGAGATCCAGGGCGGCGTAGCACGCCATCTCGCCCGAAGCTCTCGTCCGGTCGCGCCTTTCGGCGCCCGGCGCACGCGGCGCCTCGCTCATGGACCGCCTTTTCCGTCCTTCGCAGGTCGCGCCCCACCGGACGCGCCTCATTTCCCGGCCAATGTAGCAAGAGCCGGGGTCGGCCGGAAGCGTGACGCCCGAGCGACCCGGACGTGACCCGGACGTGACCCTTGAATGAAGGATTCCGAACGCTACGTTCACCTCCCGGTCAGGAGATGCAGGGTAGATTCGAGGGCATGACTACGCGACTCGCCAAATTTGCGATCGGCCAGGTCGTCCGGCACCGCGTCTATCCCTTCCGCGGCGTAATCTTCGACGTGGACCCGATCTTCTCGAACACCGAGGAATACTGGCTGTCCATTCCGGAGCACGTCCGGCCGCACAAGGATCAGCCCTTCTATCATCTGCTCGCCGAGAACGACGAGACCGCCTATGTCGCCTATGTCTCGGAACAGAACCTGATCGCCGACGACACCGGCGAACCGGTGGGCCACCCGCACGCCTCGCTGCTGTTCGAATCGTTCCGCGAAGGCCAGTACATGCTTCGCCCCCGGATCTGCCACTAGCGCAGAAGATTTTGCCGGGCCGCGGGCGTTTTCCGGCTCTATTCCGAACGGAACTGCCGCCCGAACAGGGCCATTCTTACGCACATGAGCGCACACGCCGCCGCACCCCCGCCGGGCGCCCGGCCCGACTGGACCGTTCCGCAAGGGTGGGACCGCTACACCGCGGCGGAGCACCAGGTCTGGGTGACCCTCTACGAGCGCCAGGCCGCGCTGCTGCCCGGGCGGGCGTGCGACCCCTTCCTGAAGGGGCTGGACGCCCTGGACCTGCACCGCGCGGGGATCCCCGACTTCGCGCGCATCAACGAGGAGCTGATGCGGCTGACCGGCTGGACGGTCGTGGCGGTGCCGGGGCTGGTTCCGGACGAGGTCTTCTTCGACCACCTGGCCAACCGGCGCTTTCCGGCCGGTCAGTTCATAAGACGCCCGGAACAGCTTGATTATCTTCAGGAACCGGACATCTTCCACGATGTGTTCGGCCACGTGCCGATGCTGACCGACCCGGTGTTCGCCGACTACATGCAGGCCTATGGCCGCGGCGGCCAGCGCGCGGTCGGACTGGGCCGGCTGGAGAACCTGGCGCGGCTCTACTGGTACACGGTGGAGTTCGGGCTGATGGAGACCCCGAAGGGCCTCAGGATCTACGGCGCGGGGATTGTCTCCTCCCGCTCGGAATCGATCTTCGCGCTCGACGACCCCTCCCCCAACCGTCTGGGCTTCGACCTGGAGCGGGTGATGCGCACGCCCTACCGGATCGACGACTTCCAGCAGGTCTATTTCGTGATCCCCTCGCTGCAGCATCTGCTGGACGTGACGGTGAACACCGACTTCGCGCCGCTCTACGGCCGGCTCGCCAGGGCCGCCGACGTCCCGATCGCCGCCGTCGAGCCCTCGGACAAGGTGTTCACGCGCGGCACCCAGGCCTACGCCGAGGCCGGCGGACGCACAGGCAAGGCCGCCTAGCGCCCCTGAAGGGGGAGTGACCCTGAACGGGGCGCGACCCAGGCTCAGTAATCCTTGCGCCAGCGGATCGCCAGCGAGCCGCCGCCCTGGGCGTTCCCCTGGGCGCTCGTCTGGCCCCCGAGCTTGGAGATGATCGACAGGTTGCGCTTCACGCGCCATTCGACCTGCGCCGAAGGTCCCTCGCGACCGCCGCCGGCGATCTCCAGATAGACGTTGTTGGTCAGGTACTTGCCCCCCGCGAGCGTGACGCCGCCGCTGGTGTCGCTGCCGAGCGCCAGGCGATCGAGGCCGGCGAAGGTGCGCAGGTTGCCGATCACGTCCAGGCCCCCGCCGCCGGCCATGGAGGAGAGCGCCGAGGCGAGCTCGGCGGCCTGGGCGGCGGAGAGCTGCGAGGCGGACTGGCCGAACAGGACCTGCGAGAGCACCTCGTCGCTGGGCAGGCTGGGGGAGGAGGTGAGCGTGATGTCCGGCCGCGCCGCCGTGCCCTGGATCCGGACATTGGCGGTCAGGGTCGGGTCCTCGCGGGTGGCCAGCAGCTGCAGCCGGATCTGGTCGGCGTCGGTGGAGAGGTAAACGACGCTCGAGGGGTCGAACTCGAACCGCTTGCCGGCGAAATCGTAGTCGCCACGCACCACCCGGGCCTCGCCCGAGAGGGTGGGATCGGCGACCGTCCCGCCGACGTGGGCGTCCAGCGACAGCTCCACGTTGAGGCCGCGTCCGCGGAGCACGATCCCGCCCGGCGCGCGCAGGCCGACGTCGAGCGCCCAGTTCGAGCCGCCGCCGGGACCCGAGGCGCGCACCTCCGGCGGAAGCGAGGCGGGGCGATTCTTCTCGATCACCGCCATGGGGACGACGCCGGACGGCGTGGGCAGCTTGGCCGCCACCAGAGCCCGGTCGATGGTCAGCGCCCCGGCCAGCCGGACCTTGCCGTCGGCGGCCCGCTCGATCGTGGCCTGGCCGCTGGCGGAGGCGGTGGCGCGATCGTTGTCGATCAGCCGGAAGTCCTTGAGATCCAGGCGGAAGGAAGAGACGCCGCTACGCTCCAGCGAGATGCGGCCGGCGCCGGTGACCGAGCCGCCGTGGCCGTCCACGCCCGAGGCCTGGGTGACATCGACCGCGCTCTCGGCGAAGGCGGCGCGCAAGGTCACGTTCCGCAGCGACAGGCCCGTCTCGCCATCGTCGAAGCGGCCCTGGTCGACGGCGACGGTCCCCGAGGCGCGGGGCGCGGCGAGCGTGCCGGAGACGACGCCTTGCGTCTGCACGCGGCCGGCGAGGCTGCGGTCGCCGCCGATGAACAGGTCCCAGAGCGGCCGGACCTCGCCTACGGCGGAGAAGCTGCCGTGCATCGGCTCGCGATCGGCGATCGCGACGTGGAAGGGCGCAGCCGTGGCGAGCGCCGGCAGCGTCACCGCGCCTTCGGCCTTGAGGCCCTGGCTGTTGGTGGCGGTGGCGGCGAGCGTCAGGGCGCCGTCGGCCAGGCGACCGCGCACCGTGCCCGCCACGCCGGAAGCGGCCGGCGCGCCGCGGCCCCGCGCCCCGGCGAGCGTGGCTTCCAGGGCGCCGTCGAGATGCGGGCCGCGGCCGCTCACGTCGAGACTGGCGTCGAAGCGGCCGGCGAGATCCTCGTCCACCATGTCGAGACCCAGGCCGGTGACGCGGGCGTGGAGGTCGGCGGCCTGGTCGCTCATCCGGCCCGTGAGGTCGAGACGACCGCCGTCGGAGGCGACGAGCTTCAGGTCGGCGGCCCGCGCCCCGCCACCCACGCGGAAGGACGCGGGCTCGACCGTGCGGAAGCTGCGCCGGCCGAGCTTGCCTGACCCCTCGAAGGTGGCCGACCAGCCGGGCTTCGCCTCGGCCAATAGCCCCCGGCCGTTGGCGGTCCAGACGCCTTGCGGCGAGTCGCCGTCGACGCTGAGCACGTAGGGCAGCCGCGAGAGGGCCCCGTCGGCGGTGATCCGGCCGGCGTGGATGAGCACCGGCGACCCTGGCAGGCGTACGTCCTGGGCGGTCAGCTCGAGGTTCGCGCGCGCCGCCGCGGCCTGGGTGAGCTTCACGCGCCCGGCGAGACGGCCGGCGTCGATGAAGGCGCCCTGGGTGAGGGTCAGGTCGAGGTCTGCGGCCGAGGGCGCGTCGTGGCGCAGCGACAGCGAACCGGCCGCCTTGAGGCCGCCGGCGTCCACGGCGAGGTCGGTAAGGTCGACGCCGCCCTGCGGGAAGCTGAACGCCGCGCGCCCGCGGGCGGGGCCGAAGTTGCTGGCCGCGAGCACCGAAACGACACCTGCGGCGCCGTCCGTGCGACGCTGGAAGGTCAGCGTGACGTCGGCGTTGGTGAGGGTGAGGCGAGGCGCGGCGATGGAGTCGAGGTGGGCGATGAGGTCGACCTTGGGCTGGCCGAGCGCGCCCGTGAGCGCGCCGGTCCCCTTGGCCTTGCCGGCGATCTCGACGGGACCGGCGTGGAAGGGACCGGCGGCGCTCCAGTCGATCTTGAAACTCAATGCGCCGTCCGGCGCGACCACGCCGGCGCTGGTGGCGGTCAGCGCCGCGCCCTTCAGCGAGGCGGCGGCGAGCGACACCCGCCGCCCGGCCACCTCCCCCTTCGCCTGCAGCTCGGGACGCGGCCCGAGCAGGCGGTCGAGCTCGGGAAAGCCGGTGGCGAATTTCTCGCCCCGCGCGTCGACGGCGAGCGACCAGGCCTGGCCCACGCGTCCCTGGCTCGCCGACCAGCTGGCGTGCGCCGCCCCAGCCGCGCCCGGCCGGGCGGCCGCGAGGTTGGCGAGGCTCGCCTGGCCCTTGAACGACAGGCCGCCGAACAGGCCGCGCCCGCCGCTTGCGGCCAGCGTCAGGCCGGAGCCGTTGAGCTGCAGCTTCCTGAGCTCCAGGCGGCCGTCGGCCAGCCGCGAGGCGTCGAGGGTAAGCCGCGGCGAGGCGCCGAGCGCGGCCCCGACGAAGCCCGCGCCTCGGCCGCCGGCGCCGGAGAGCTGCAGGGTCGCGGCGAGCTCGCCCTTGCCATAGGCGAGCCGCAGGGGGCCCGCCGCTCGGGCCAGCGAATAGGCGCCGAGATTGGCGTCGGCGACCTGGGCCTGGCCGGCGAAGCGCCAGCCGGAGGGGGCCTGCGTCACCACGCCGGCGATCCGCGCCGGCCCCAAGGCCGGGCCGCCGGTGAGGCGCGAGAGCTGGCGCGTCTGGGCGACGAGCTGGAGGCCCTGCGGGCCGATCCTGCGCTTGCCGAGGTCGCCGAGCCCGGAGGCCGTGACGCTGAGGTTCTCCGCCTCCCCCTGCGCCTGTAGCGCGAAGAGGTCCGGCCCGGAGCGGCGTCCGGAGATCTGGAAACGCACCTCGGGGCCGAGCCTGTCGGCGTAGGGCGCGGTCAGGCGCGAGGCGGCGAGCTTGATGCGGCCGCTCGCCTGGCCGGCGTCCCGGGTCCAGGCGCCGGCGGCCTCCAGCGGTCGCGAGGCGCCCGACAGCGCCACGGCGGTGAAGCGACCCTGCGAGGTCTGTCCCGCCGCGGCTATCCTGAGGGAGAACGGCTGGTCGGAGGGCAGCCCGACGGCGCCGGCGAGCGCCCCGCCCTGCGCCTCCACGGCGTCGACCTGGACCAGCAGCGGCCTCTTGGGCTCCACGTCATAGTCGAGGAACAGGTGGTCGCCGGGATGCAGCACGCTGGCGGCGCGGACGCGGGCGCGCAGGCCGCCCTTGCGCAGCACGTGCAGGTTGAAGTCGAGGTCGTAGACGCCGCGCCGGTAGCTGAAGCCGGGCTCCAGGTCGAGGCGGCCGTGAGCGTGGTCGATGTGGAACGACAGCGGCAGGCCCGCCTCCTCGCCGCCAGCGGCGCTGAGCGAAGGGCGGCGGATGAGCTTCAGGTCCTGCACGGCGATGTCGTCCGCCTGGAAGTTGCGCCTCAGCAGCTCGAGGTAATTCCATTTGAGGTGGAGGTTGTCGGCCTCAAGCCAGACCCCCTTCTCGTCCGACAGGGTGAGACGGCCGACCGAGAGGTCGGTCCAGATGTCGCCCTTCAGCCCCTCGATGTGCAGGCGCCCGAACCGACCGACGCGCAGGCCGTTGGTGGCGGCCTGGATCAGCAGGCGCGCCTGGGGCAGCAGCACGCCGTAGCGCATGGCGGCCAGCAGCGCGCCGATGGTCATGACCGCCGCCAGCACGGTCACCAGGACGATCTTGCCCCAGTTGCGCCGGACCACGACCGCGGCCTCGTGCACCGCCTCGGCGGCGGCTTCGGCGGCGTCATGGGCCAGGTCGTGGTGCTCGCGGTCGCTCAAAACGCCTGCCCGATGCTGACGTAGATCTGGATCGGCGCGCCGCCCCGGCGGCCGCTGACGGGCGTGGCGACATCGACGCGGATGGGGCCGAAGCCCAGGTTGTAGCGCACCCCAAGGCCCGCGCCGACGCCACCGTCCTTGAACTGCGGTACGGTGCGGTCGCCCACCGCGCCGGCGTCCACGAAAGCCACCACGCCCCAGTCGTGGGTCAGTTGGTGGCGCAGCTCCAGCGAGCCTTCCACCAGCGAGAGGCCGCCCTGCGGGGTGTTGTCGGGAAGGCGTGGCCCCACCGCCTGATAGGCGAAGCCGCGGACCGAGCCCCCGCCACCGGCGAAGAACCGCTGCGGCGCGGGGATGTCGCTGACCGTCCCGTTGATGATCGAGCCGGCGTGCAGGCGCGCGGCGATCACCGTCTCGCCCAGCCGGTCCAGCGGCCAGTACACGGAGCCCTGCGCCTGGACCTTGAGGTACGGCACCGTGCCCTTGCCGGCGAGCAGGGTCGGCTCGATGCGGCCGCCGATGCGGTAGCCGCGGGTCGGGTTCAGGGGATCGTTCGAGCGGTCGAGCGTCAGGTCGCCCAGCAGGCCGAAGGTCCCGACGTCGCGGCCGAGCGAGGTCAGCGTACCGGGCTTCAGCTCCTTGGTCTGGCTGTAGTCGACGAGCACCCCGAGGGTCAGGAACGAGGTGCGCGAGTAGCGCCGGATCAGGTTGACGTGGCCGCCGATCCCGGTGGCGTCGTAGGCGTCTGTCGTCTGGTTGTAGGCGGCGATCTCGCTGGCCAGGGTCCGGTCGGCCTTGCGCCAGTGCGGCAGGCTGAGGTCGACCCCGACACGGCTGTCGATGCGCGAACCCCGCGCGAAGAGCGAGAGCGTGTCGGCGCGGCCGAGCACGTTGTAATGCGTCCAGGTGACGTCCCCGCCGGGCCCCTCGTTGGTGCCGTAGCTGGCCCCCAGGGAGATCGAGCGCCGCTTGTGCTCGGAGAGGCTGACCACGACGGGGCGCAGGCCCTGGGGCGTGAGGTCCTTGTCCGGCGCGAGGCCGACGGTGACGGAATCGTAGACCCCCGTGTCGAGCAGCCGCCGCTGCAGCTCGGCCACGTCGTTGGGGTCGTAGAGGTCGCCCGGCTTCCAGGGCGCGAGGTGCTGGATCCAGGCCGCGCTGGTGCGGCCGTTGGTGGTCAGCTTGATCCCGTCGAGCCGGGAGAGCACGCCGGCGGCGATGCGGTAGGTCGGCTGCACGGTCCGCGTGGCGTAGTCGACGACCACCTGCCGCGGATCGGCCTTGGCGTCGGCGTAGCCCCGCTTCTGCACGGCGGCGACGGCGCGGCCCTCGGCGGCCACCACGTCGGCGGCGCGGCCGGGGGCGCCGGGCTTCAGCGCCAGCGACTGCTCTGCGTCCTGGACGGCGGTCTGGTCCGGCGGCGGGCCGACCCACTCGATGGCGGGCGCAGCGAGTACGAATCGAGGGCCCGGCGTGATGCGGACCGAGGCCGCGGGCGCATCGCCCTCCCCCACCTGCGGCTGGACGACAGCGGCGTAGTAGCCCTCGGACCGAAGCACGGCCGTGGCGTCGTCGGCCGCGCCGTCCGCCCGGCGGCGCGCCTCGAAGCGGTTCTCGATCGGACGGTCGGCCTCGCCGATGGCGCGGACGATCAGCGCGCGCAGGTCGGGCGGCAGGTCGCCGAGGACGGCCGCGCGAGGCTGGGCCGCCCAGGCCTCCGGCGCGCCGGCGCACAGGGCCGCGACGACGGCGGCGGCGGCGGCGTAGAGCAGTCGAGCCAAGCCTGAAGTCTCTCTTGCGCCCACGGCCGGATGTAGACCGCGCCGCGGTCTGCTGTCACGCCCGCGGGACGGCCTCGAGGCAGATCAGGCGCCGCTCACCAGGCGCCGATCTCGCGCAGCTCGCGGGCGAGTTCGGGCGGCACGTCCCCGAAGGCGGCCGAGTCGAGATCGGGCGGGGCGTCCTTGGCCTCGAGATAGCGCCAGCCCTGGAACGCGCGGCGCGGCGTCGGGGCCACCCGGACCACCTCCTCGTCGAGGACCACTTCGCAGCGGGCGGCGCTCCCCTCGCCGACGGTGCGGATGTCGAGGATCAGCTGCCGGCACAGGATCACGCCCTTGAACACCCGATAGACCGAGCCCTCGCCGATCATCTCGGCGGCCCGCTTCGGCGTCATGCGGGTGCGCAGGATCCATTCCGCGCCCGCCATGTGCGTCCGGCGCCAGTCGACGAGTTCCTCGACGGTGGCGGCGCCAACGCAGAGCTTGATCATGTGCAGGGCCATCGGCCCTGGTTAGCGCGCCGAAGGGTGGTTCGCCAGTGCGTCCGCTGGACGCGAGCCGGGCCTTGCAATCGCGACGCGATTGCGGGAGCTAGTCGCGATGAAGTCGCTTTTCCTCGCGCTCGCCGCAGCGCTCGTCGCCGGCTCCGCCGCCCAGGCCGCCCCGGGGAACCTTCCCGCTCCCGCCAAGCCCGACGCCAGGCCCGCCGCCGTCCACCGGGTGGTCCTGCCCACCGACGTGCGCCCGGACCGCTACGAGATCCGCATCGACCCCGACGCGCAGAAGCTGACCTTCGAGGGCCAGGCGAAGATCGCGATCTCGGTCCTGCGGCCGACGCGGCGGATCGAGCTCAACGCGGCCGACATCGCCTTCAGGCAGGTCAGCCTGTCTGGCGTGGCTCAGGCGCCGAGGATCAGCCTCGACAAGGCGCGGCAGACGGCCGACTTCGACTTCGGCCGCACGCTCGCGCCCGGCCATTACACGCTGTCGATCGCCTATTCGGGGCGCATCTACCAGCAGCCGTCGGGCCTGTTCGCGCTGGACTACGACACGCCGCAGGGCAAGCGGCGGGCGCTCTACACCCAGTTCGAGAATTCCGACGCCCGGCGCTTCGTCCCCTGCTGGGACGAGCCGGGCGTCAAGTCCGTGTTCTCGATCAGCGTGGTGGCGCCGGCGGACGAGATGACCGTCTCAAACATGCCCGAGGCGAAGACCACGCCGCTGGCCGACGGCAAGAAGCTCGTCACCTTCGCCGACACGCCGAAGATGAGCAGCTACCTGATGTTCCTCGGGGTCGGCGACTTCCAGCGCATCCACCGCCAGGTGGGCAAGACCGACGTGGGCGTGATCGTCACCCGCGGGAAGACGGCCCAGGCGACCTACGACCTCGACGCCGCCGCCGAGATCCTGCGCTACTACAACGCCTACTTCGGCCGGCCCTATCCGCTGCCCAAGCTCGACCTGATCTCGGGGCCGGGCCAGAGCCAGTTCTTCTGCGCCATGGAGAACTGGGGGGCGATCTTCTACTTCGACGGCTGCTTCCTTGTGGACCCGAAGAACGGCACTGAAGCCGACAAGCAGAACGCCTTCGTCGTGGTGGCCCACGAGATGGCCCACCAGTGGTTCGGCGACCTGGTCACCATGTCGTGGTGGGACGACCTTTGGCTGAACGAGGGCTTCGCCTCGTGGATGGAGAACAAGGCCACCAACCACTTCCATCCGGAGTGGAAGATGTGGCTGCAGGCAAAGGCCGGCAGCCAGGGCGCCATGCGGCTGGACGCGGCCGAGGGCACGCACCCGATCATCACCCCCATCCCCGACGTGTTCGCCGCCGCCAACGCCTTCGACGCCATCACCTACGAGAAGGGCGAGGCGGTCATCCGGATGCTGGAGACCTATGTCGGCCCCGACGTCTTCCGGGCAGGCGTGCGCAACTACATCGCCCACCACGCCTACGGGAACACGGTGACGGACGACCTGTGGCGGGAGCTGGACAGGGTTTCGCCGCGGCCGGTGACTGGGATCGCCCACGACTTCACCCTGCAGGCCGGCGTGCCGCTGATCACGGCGGCGCCGGCGCCGGGGGGCGTCAGGCTGACCCAGGGGCGGTTCTTCGCCGATCCGAGCCAGAGCGCGCCCAGGACCTGGCGAACGCCGGTGCTGGTGGGCCGCTCGGGCGCGGCGCCGGCCTGGCGCGGCGTGGTGAGCGCCAAGGCGCCGGCGACCGTCAAGGTGGCCGCCCCATCAAAGGCCGGCGGGCCGCTGGTGGTGAACGAGGGCCAGACCGGCTACTTCCGGACGGCCTATGCACCCGGCCTGTGGAAACCGCTCTCCGGCGACTTCATGCGCCTGACGCCCGACGACCAGCTGGGCCTGCTCTATGACAGCAACGCCCTGGGGCTGGCCGGCCGCGCGCCGCTCAGCAACTTCCTCGACCTGGTGCTGAACGCCGGCCCGAGCGCCGATCCGGTGGTCCTGATGACGCTCACCAGCGAGCTGGCGGGCCTCGACGACGACTACCGCGGCCAGCCCGGCCAGGCGGCGTTCCGCGCCTTCGCCCGCTCCCGGCTCGCGCCGGTGCTCGCGCAGGTGGGTTGGGATCCCCGGCCCGGCGAGCCAGCCAACGCGGCCCTGCTGCGCAG
>JAGWSE010000332.1 GCA_028869395.1 Alphaproteobacteria bacterium
CGACGCCCTGGCCGGACCCTTGTGCGAGGGCCTGGACCGGCTCGGGTGGCGCACCATCACGGCGCGCGGCGCCTACGCCGCGCAGGCGGCCGTCGCCGACCTGCAGGTCGAGGCGGCCATCGTCGACCTTGCTGGCGGGCGCGAAGCCCTCGAGATGGCCGAGCGGCTGAAGGAGGCCTGCGCGCCGAGGCGTCTGCCCGTGGTCGCCATCGGCCAGCCCGACCCCACCCTGGAGCTGCGCGGCTTCGACCTGACACTCGCTGGTCCCGTGCACCCCGCCCAGGCGGCGCTGCGGCTGGAGACCCTGGTGCGCACCGCCGTGGCTGAGGAAGAATTCGAGCTCCGCGTCGAAAGCTTCGCCGAGCGGGGCCGAACCCTGGAGGTCCCCGAACCCGACGGCGGCGACTATCAGGTGCTGGCGATCGGCGAGCCCGCGCCCCAGTTCCTGGCGCTTTCCAACGCGCTCGCCCAGAACGGCGCACGGATCGTGGGCGCCTTCACCGCCTACACCGCCTTCGACTACCTGCACGAACGGCGCTTCGACGCGGTGGTGCTGTGGGCGGGCGAGAATCCGCAGGAGGCGCTGTCGATCGCCGCGGGGCTCCGCCGCAACACCCGCCTCTACCACACGCCCGCCCTGCTCTACATGCGCCAGGACACCTACGTGACCCCGTCGGAGGCCTTCCACCGCGGGGTGACGGACGTCGCCTCGCCCCAGACCTCCGAGGCCGAGACCGCGCGCCGCATCGTCGAGCTGGCGCGCGCCTTCCGCCGGCAGAACGCCGTACGGCAGGCGCTGGAGGGGGCGCGGCAATCGGGTCTGATGGATCCGGCCACCGGGCTCTTCACGCGCGACCTGTTCGCCAGCCACCTCGCCCGCCTCGCCCAGGCCTCGAAGCAGAGGAACCGGCCGCTCTCGGTCTGCGTGCTGAAGCTTGCCGACCAGCCGGACCTCGCGGCGGTCCGCGCCGGCGGCTGGCTCGCCCGCGCCATCCCCCAGATCGGCTCGATGATCGGCCGCCTGGTCCGCGTGGAGGACACCGCCGCACGCCTCGGGCCCGAGGTGTTCGCCCTGGCGCTTCCCGCCACCGCCGCCAGCGCGGGGCGCGCGGCTGGCGAGCGCATCGCCGCGGTGATCGGCTGCACGGCGTTCGAGGCGGGCGACGGAAAGCCGCCGTTCGTCGTGGAATTCGATGTGGGCGTGGCGGAAGTCGGGCCGGGCGAGCCGGCCGGCCGCGCGCTCGAGGAAGCGGCCGCCCAGGCCTTCGCACGAAAGGCGAGCTGATGCACCAGCCTCCCCCCGATCTGGGCCCGGCGGCCTACATCATCCCGCTGATCGTGGTCGTCCTGGTCATCCTCAGGAACGCACGGGCCAGGCGGCTCAGGATCGAGACGCTGTGGATCGCACCCGTGGTGATCCTGGCCATGGTCGGCCTGCTGTTCAGCCAGGAGGGCCTGCCCAGCCCCGCGGTGATGTCGATCGACGCCGCCGCCCTCCTGGTCGGGGCCGCGCTCGGCTGGTGGCGCGCGCGCTTCACCCACATCACCGTCGATCCGGCGACCCACCAGCTGACCAGCCGCGCCTCGCCGATCGGCATGGTGATCATCCTGGCCATCTTCGCGGTGCGCTACGCGTTGCGCGCCTACGCCGAGCAGAACGCCGGCGCGCTGCACGTGTCGGTCAACGCCGTGGCCGACGTGGCGCTGGTGATGGCCGTGGGCCTGGTCTGTGCGCAGCGGATCGAGATCTTCATCCGCGCCAACCGTCTCCTGCAGGAGGCCCGATCGGCGGGCGGCCGCGCCTAGGCCGCGAGCCTGGCGAGTTCCGACAGCACCTTCTCGGCGGCGTTCAGCCGCTGTTCGGGCGTGTCCCACTCGCCCTTGACGACCACCTTGTTGTCCGGCCGGACGCGCCAGGCGATCTGGTTTTTCTGAACGAACCGAACGAGTCCCGCCGGATTCTTGAACTGGTCGTCACGGAAGGTGACGACCGCGCCCTTCGGTCCCACGTCGATCTTGGCGACATTGGCCTCGCGGCACAGGCCCTTGATGGCCACAACCTTCAGCAGCTGCCCGGCCTCGGGTGGCAGCGGGCCGAAGCGGTCGATGAACTCGGCCGCCAGGGCCTCGCGGTCCTGCGCCTTCTCCGCGTCCGACAGGCGCCGGTAGAGCGACAGGCGCACATTGAGGTCGGGGACGTAATCCTCCGGGATGAGCACGGCCGCCCCGGTGTTGATCTGCGGCGACCAGCCACGGTCGTGCACGAGACCTTCGGCGCCGGCCCGCTCCTTCAACTCGTTGACCGCGTCCTCCAGCATCTGCTGGTAGAGCTCGACACCGATTTCGCGAATGTGGCCGGACTGCTCCTCGCCCAGGAGGTTGCCGCCGCCGCGGATGTCGAGGTCGTGGCTGGCGAGCTGGAAGCCCGCGCCCAGGCTGTCCAGCGACTGCAGCACCTTCAGCCGCTTCTCGGCCGAGAGCGTGATGGGCTTCTCGAAGGGCGTCGTCAGATAGGCGTAGGCGCGCGCCTTGGCCCGGCCGACCCGGCCGCGGAGCTGGTAGAGCTGCGCCAGGCCGAACATGTCGGCGCGGTGGATGATCAGGGTGTTGGCGGTGGGGATGTCCAGGCCGCTCTCGACGATCGTGGTCGACAGCAGGACGTCGTACTGGCCGTCGTAGAAGGCGCCCATGACCTCCTCGAGCTGGGTCGGCGCCATCTGCCCGTGGCCGACGACGAACTTCACTTCCGGGACCTGTTCGCGGAGGAACCGCTCCAGGTCCGGCAGGTCGTTGATGCGCGGGGCGACGTAGTAGGCTTGGCCACCGCGATACTTCTCGCGCAACAGCGCCTCGCGGATCACCACGGGATCCCAGGGCGTGATGTAGGTCCGCACGGCCAGACGGTCGACTGGCGGGGTCGCGATGATCGACATCTCACGAATGCCCGACAGCGACATCTGCAGGGTCCGCGGAATGGGCGTCGCGGTGAGCGTCAGCACATGCACGTCGGCGCGAAGCTCCTTGAGCTTCTCCTTGTGCTTGACCCCGAAATGCTGCTCCTCGTCGACGATCACCAGGCCCAGGTTCTTGAAGGTCACCTGCTTGCCCAGGATCGCGTGGGTGCCGACGACGATCTCGACCTCCCCGTTGGCCAGCCCCTCGCGGGTCTCGGCGGCCTCCTTGGCGGTGACCAGCCGCGACAGCCTGCGGATGCGCACCGGCCAGCCCTCGAACCGTTCGGTGAAGGTCTTGTAGTGCTGGCGGGCGAGCAGCGTGGTGGGCGCCACGATCGCCACCTGCTTGCCGCTCATCGCCACCACGAAGGCGGCCCTGAGCGCCACCTCGGTCTTGCCGAAGCCCACGTCGCCGCAGATCAGCCGGTCCATCGGCTTGCCGGCGGAGAGGTCCTCCAGCACGTCGCCGATGGCGGCCAGCTGATCGTCGGTCTCTTCGTAGGGGAAGCGGGCGCAGAACTCGTCGAAGACGCCGTGCGGCGGCTCCATCTCCTCGGTGTGCTTGGTGGCGCGCTCGGCGGCGATGCGGATCAGGCCCTCGGCCATCTCGCGCAGCCGCTCCTTGGCGCGCGCCTTTCGCGCCTGCCAGGCCGCCCCGCCCAGGCGGTCGAGCATCACGCCTTCGGAATCCGCCCCGTAGCGGGTCAGCAGGTCGATGTTCTCGACCGGCAGGTAGAGCTTGGCCTCGCCGCCGTACTGGATCTCCAGCGTGTCGTGCGGCGCGCCCTGCACGTCGAGGGTCTTCAGGCCCTCGTAGCGGCCGATTCCGTGATCGATGTGGACCACGAGGTCGCCGGGGGTCAGGGCCGAGGCCTCGGCCAGGAAGTTGGTCGCGCGCCTGCGCCGCCGCGGCCGCGCCAGCCGGTCGCCGAGGATGTCGGTCTCGGAGATGACCGCCAGCTTGTCGGTCTCGAAACCTGCGTCCAACGGCAGAACGACCCGTTGCGGCGTCTTCGGGTCGGCCGCCCGCGCCGCGTCCCAATAGGGCGCGAACGGGATGTTCTTCAGCCCGTGGTCGGCCAGCATCGACCCCAGGCGATCCGAGGAGCCCTCCGACCAGGAGGCGAACAGCACCCGTTTGCCCGTCCCGGCCAGCTTGCGGGCATGGTCGGCGGTCGCCTCGAACAGGTTGACGCTGTCGCGCTGCCGCTCGGGGGCGAAGTTGCGCCCCGTCCGTGCGCCCATGTCGACGACCGCCTCGCCCTCGACTTCCTGGAAGGCGGAGAACCGGCGGGCCGGACGCGTCTTCAGCGCCTCGCTCCACTCGTCCTCGTCGAGGTATAGCCGCCCGGGCTCCAGCGGGTGGTAGTGGGTTCGCCGATCGGCCTGGGCGCGGGAGTCGTAGGCGTCGCGGATCATCGCCAGCCGCTCGTCGCGGGCGTCGCGCGCCAGGTGATCGAGGGCGACCAGGGCGTCTGGCGGCAAATAGTCGAACAGCGTCTCCATGCGCCCATAGAAGAGTGGCAGCCAATGCTCCATCCCGGCGCGGCGGCCGCCTTCGGACACCGTGGCGTAGAGCGGATCGTCGCCCGCCGCCCCGAAGGTCTCCAGGTAGCCAGTCCGGAACCGCGACACCGCGTGCTTGTCCAGCAGCGCCTCGCTGACCGGCAGCAGCCGCACCTCGGAGAGCTGCTTCGTTGAGCGCTGGGTCTCCGGATCGAACGCGCGGATGGATTCCAGCGTGTCGCCGAACAGGTCCAGCCGCAGGGGCTCCTCGGCGGCGGACGGGAAGACGTCGATGACGCCGCCGCGGATCGCGAATTCCCCACGCTCGGAGACCGTCGAGGCGCGCACGTAGCCGTTGACCGCGAAATAGTGCTCGAGGTCCGCGATCTCGACCGAGTTGCCGACGTGGGCCGAATAGGAGGCGTGCTTCACCGCGCTCCGCGGCGGCGCCCGCTGCACCACGGCGGCCACCGCGGTCAGGAGCAGCCGTGGCGTCTTGTCCTCGCCCTCCGCGGCCAGTCGCGACAGCGTCGCCATGCGCTGGGCGGCCACGCCCGGCGAAGGGCCGACCCGGTCGTACGGCAGGCAGTCCCAGGAAGGGAACCGCAGGACCTCCACATTCGGCGCGAAGAAGGCGAAGGCGTCGGCGAAGGCCGAGAGCCGCGCGCCGTCGCGGGCCACGAAGACCGAGAGGCCTTTCCGCGCCCGCACCACGTCGGCCATCACCAGGGCGTCGAACCCCTCGGGCGCGCCCACCAGGTCCAGCCGACCGGGATCGTCGGCCACGCGGCGCAGGCTGGCGGCCGTCACGGGCCGCGAAGCGTCATCCGCCATGGTCGTCTCCGCGGGCTTGCGAGACCTCAAAGCGGAAGGCCCTGATCCGATCCATGATCGGGCCGCTGAATTCGGCCGGCGGCTCGTCGCGCCCGACGATCCAGGCGTAGAGATCCTGGTCGGGAACCTCGAGCAGGCGTTCGAACCAGTCGAGTTCGGCGTCGCTGAAGCTCGGGACGTGCTTGTCCGCGAACGGCCCCAGAATGAGGTCCGCTTCCCTGAAGCCCCGGCGCCACGCCCGGAACCTCAGCTTCTTGAGCCGGGCGTCCTTGTCGTACGTCATGAAAGAGGCGGCGGATATAGAGCGCGCGGGCGCGATGCGCCAGACGCGGCGCGCCGCCCGTCAGGAATTCCGGGTCCGACGCGCCCGCCGCGAGGACACCTCAGCGCGAAAGTCGGCGCTTCTCGATGAAACCGCATGCGCCGGACGCCGGTTGCCCCACCCGGAGGCCCCTCATGTCCGATCAAGACGACCGTTCCATCAACGATATCGTGTCCGCCGTCGCGGCCGATCTCACGAACCTGGTGCGCGCCGAGGCCGAGCTCGTCCGCGCGGAGATGTCGGAGAAGATCTCCGGCGCTGTGAAAATGGGCGTCTCGATGGCGCTCGGCGCGGCCCTGCTCTGGGGGGGCTACCTATGCGTGCTCGCCGCCATCGTGATCGGCCTGAGCTACTTGATGCCGGCCGCCTGGGCGGCGCTGCTGGTCGGCGTCGTGGCCGCCCTGATCGGATACACCCTGATGATGGGCGCGAGGCGGATCGCCAGCCCCGAGAGCCTCAAGCCCGAACGCTCCGCGCGGGAGCTTCGGAAGGATGTCCAGATGATGAAGGAGCAGGTGCGATGACCCGATCGGCGAACGAGCTCGAGCAGCGGGCCGAGGCCTCGCGCCAGGCCCTGCAGAAGGACGTGCAGGCGCTGAAGGAAAAGGTGCGGCCCCGGCGGGTGATGAACGACGCGGTGGACCGGGCCAAGGACAAGGGACGGCGGCTGGCCGCACGGACGTCGGCCCAGGCGAAGGATCTGGCCCTCCGCACCGGGTCGCAGGCCAGGACCCTGGCCGCCCGGACGAGCGCCCAGGCCAGGGCCAATCCGGTCCCCTTCGCGGTCGCCGGAGCCGCCGTGCTGGCGGGCGCAGGCTGGCTTGCGGCGCGGAGCTGGAGGAAACGGCGTCACCGCCTCGCCTGAGGCGGCCCTCCGCGCCAGGACCTCAGCGCTGGGCGGCCATGACCGCGCTCATGGTCGGCATATGCTGGTCGAGATGACTCATGATCCAGATGGAGCCGCCCAGGATCATCCCGCAGGTCAGGACTCCGAAGGCGAGCGCGAGGATGTTGTTGGTGCTGTCGGGTCCGCTGGTCAGGTGCAGGAAAAAGACCAGGTGCACCCCCATCTGGGCCGCGGCCAGCGTCAGCAGGAGAGCCGGGATCGCGGGCCCG
>JAGWSE010000333.1 GCA_028869395.1 Alphaproteobacteria bacterium
GAAAGGGCGCCCGCCGGCGTCAGCGCCTCGCCCTCCAGCAAACCGAGACCGAAAGTCATGGTGGGCGAGATGAACTGCAGGAACCCCATGGCCGAGAGCGGCACCCGTCGGGCCGCCCAGGCGAACAGCAGCAGCGGGAATGCGGTGATCGGGCCGCAGGCGATGAGCCACGCCGCGGCGGCCGGATGGCGCGTCAGGTGACCGGCGCCGGCGTGCTGCAGCCACAGCACGAACGCCAGCCCCGGGATCGCCAGCACGGCGCATTCGATGAACAGGCCCGTCTGGGCGTCGGCCGCCACGTGCTTGCGCACGATCCCATAGCCGCCGAACGAGATCGCGAGCGTCAGGGCGACCAGCGGCACATGACCCAGGGCCAGCGCCTGGATGACGACGCCGACCGCCGCCAAGCCAATGGCCGTCGCCCCGACCCGGTCGATCCGTTCCCGGAACAGGAGCGCTCCGGCCGCCATCGAGATCAGCGGCGTGATGTAGTAGCCGAGCGCCGTCTCCAGCACCCGGCCCGAGTTCACCGAGGCGATGTAGGTGATCCAGTTGACGCCGATCAGCAGGGACGAGAGCGCCAGCCATTTGAAGATGGACGGCGTGCGCAGGGCGGCCAGCGCCTGCCGGCCCTGGCCGGCCATGAGCACGAAGACGAGCGCCGTCGGCGCCGCCCAGATGGTCCGGTTGGCCAGGATCTCCCACGACCCCACGCCCATGCGGCCGAGGAGCTGGAAGACCAGGGGCACGAGACCCCAGATGAAGTAGCAGGAGGCGCCCGCGGCCAACGCCAGGCGGGATTCGCCGCCCGGCGCCGACGTCTGCGCCATGGGCTTAGGCGAGGGCCTTCTGGCGGATCAGCCCACGCTCGTGCAGCAGCTGGGCGATCTGCACGGCGTTGAGGGCCGCGCCTTTGCGCAGGTTGTCCGCGACCACCCACATCGAGAGGCCGTTCTCCACCGTTGGATCGTTGCGGATCCGCGAGACGTAGACCGGAAACTCGCCCTGGGCCTCCTTCGGCGTGATGTAGCCGGTGGGGTCGCGCTTATCGATGACGATGAGGCCAGGGGACTCGCGCAGGATGTCGCGCGCCTCGTCCTCGTCCAGCGGGCTGTCGAACTCGATGTTCACGACTTCCGAGTGCCCGACCATGACCGGCACGCGCACGCAGGTGACCGTCAGCTTGATCTCAGGGTCGATCATCTTGTGGGTCTCGTTCCACATCTTGGCTTCCTCGTCGGTGTAGCCGTCGTCGAGGAACTTGCCGATGAACGGGATCACGTTGAAGGCGATCTGCTTGGGGAAGGTCTTGGGCTCGCGGGGGCCCAGCACAAAGACGTCCTTGGTCTGGTCCCAAAGCTCGTCCATGCCCTGCTTGCCGGCCCCGGAGACCGACTGATAGGTCGCCACAACCACGCGCTTGATCTTCGCCCGGTCGTGCAGCGGCTTCAGCGCCACGACGAGCTGGGCGGTCGAGCAGTTCGGGTTGGCGATGATGTTCTTCCGGTCTGCCCACTCGACATCGTCCGGGTTCACCTCCGGCACGACGAGCGGCACGTCCGGGTCCATGCGCCAGGCCGACGAGTTGTCGATCACGATCGGACCGGCCGCACCGATCTTCGGCGACCATTCTTTCGAGAAGGATCCCGAGACGCTCATCAGCACGAGGTCGACGCTCGAGAAGTCGAACTGCTCGATGTCCTCGCACTTGATGATCTGTTCGCCGAAGGCGACTTCCGCGCCGATGGATTTGCGCGACGCGATCGCGTGAATCTTGTCCACGGGGAAGTTAACTTCCTCGAGGATGTTCAGCATCTCGCGGCCCACATTGCCCGTGGCGCCGACAACGGCCACCCGGTAACCCATCGCAAATCTCCTGCTCAGCGGGACGCGTGCCGTACCCTTGTCGCGCGCCGGACGCAAGGCGAGCGAACGTCGCTCCGCCTTTAGGTTTGCTTCAGATGGCGGACAGGCCCCCCTCCCGCAAGGCCGCGCGCCGAAGCGGGCGGCCCGGAGCGCCTCAGGCCGCGGCGGCCACCTCGGCGGCGTAGCGGCGACTGACCTTCAGGAGGCCGTCGATCACCTGCCGTGCGCCCGCCTCGGGAAGCGCGGCGGTCATCAAGAGGCGCCAGGCGCGCACATGCACGCCCACCGCCTCGCGGTCGAAGCGTTTGAGCGTGCGCATGTGGTCCAGAACATCGCAGAAGCTGGTGAGCGCCAGGTCGACGCTCGGCATGCCGCAGACGTCGCCCGCGCCGATGCCCTTCACGGCGATGGCGTAAAGCTCGGCCAGGGTCGCGTCGTCGTAGTCGTCGGCCAGGTTCTGGAACCCCGCCTCGCAGAGCTCCAGCAGGGCCGCGAGTTCGGCCGTGCAGGTCGGCCGGATCGATTCCAGGTTCTTGCGCGCCTGCTCGATGGCCTCGGCCACAGGCAGGCCGCCGGGCGTCCGTAGAAGCTCGTTCAGGCGCGGCTTGGGGAAGACAAAGCGAACTGAGGTCATGATGCGGCGCTACGCTCCGGCGGCTCCTCCACGTCGCGGCCCCCCTGGGCGGCGACGGGCTCGGCTTCGGCCTTGGCGGCTTCGGCCTTGGCGAGGTCCTCCCGCCGCCGGCCCACGCCGTCGGGGGGTCCCTCGTCCCGGAACCGCCGGTCGGGCCCGACGTAGGTTCCGGTGAACAGGAAGGGACGTCCCGCCTTCGCCACCCAGATGATCCTCTCCAGCATCACGATGGGGGCAATGGGTTTCTTGATGATGAAGTGACCGCCGCAGTCGCGCGCGCGCACGATGTCACTGGTCGGCGTGTGGGCAGTGGTGATCAGGACGGGGACATAGCAATTCGGCTCGGACGCCTCGCGTCGGAGCCACTGGACGAAATCGTAGCCCTTGCCACCCTCAAGCGCGTCGACGATGCACAGATCGATCTCGTGCTGGGCGGCGATCTCCTGGGCCGCTTCCAGGCTGGTGCAGCGATAGAGGTTCTTCGCCCCGAGACCGGTGACGATCTGGACGAGGATCGACATCCCGAGCTGCGTCTCGTCCAGCAAAAGGACGACCGCCCGTTCGAGATTGAACCGCGCGCGAGACGCGACGTCGAGCGCCATGGGCGCCTATGCCTCCCCATCCCGTGGCGCCGGGTGCGCGACGGCCCGTGCCGTCACGCGTCCATGCTGTGCGCGCCACCTCGAGGAATTGGGGGGAGCGCAGTTAATATCCGATTGCCACCCGCACCTTACCCATTTTGGGTGCTCCAGGTCCTGGGCCAGTCAAGCCGTTGCCGGACCGCGGTTTTTTCTTTGCGAACTGTCGCCCTGCGGCGGCGAGTCGCAGGCCGTTTCTAGATCTGGGCCAGCACCGAGTCGCCCATTTCGGCGGTGGTGAGTCGGCCGCCGATGTCCGGCGTGCGCGCGCCGGCGTCCAGCGCCCGGCCGACGGCCTGGAACAGTCGGTCCGCCAGATCCGCGCGGCCGAGCGACCAGCGCAGCGCCATTTCGAACGACAGGATGGCGGCGAGCGGATTGGCGATCCCCTTGCCGGCGATGTCCGGCGCCGAGCCATGGATCGGCTCGTACAGGCCCGGCGTCCCGGGCGCACCCAGGGCCGCGGACGGCAGGAGACCCATGCCCCCGGTGAGCTGGGCCGCCTCATCGGAGAGGATGTCGCCGAACAGGTTGTCGGTCAGCAGCACGTCGAACTGCTTGGGCGCCTTGACGAGCTGCATGGCCGCGGTGTCGGCCAGCATGTGCTCCAGCGTGACGTCGGCGAACTCCCGCTTGTGCAGGTCGGTGACGACTTGGCGCCAGAGGAGTCCCGTCTCCATGACGTTGGACTTCTCCGCCGAGGTCACCTTGTTGCGCCGCCCCCGGGCGAGCTCGAAGGCCACCCGTGCAACCCGCTCGATCTCGGCGGTCGTGTAGACCTGGGTGTCGACGCCGCGCCGGCCGCCGCCCGGCAGGTCCTCGATTCCCCGCGGCTGGCCGAAGTAGACGCCGCCGGTCAGTTCCCGCACGATCACGATGTCGAGCCCCTCGACCAGCTCGCGCTTCAGGGTCGAAGCCTCGGCCAGCGGCTGGAAGCAGAGCGCAGGGCGCAGGTTGGCGAACACCCCCATGCCGGCCCGCAGGCGGAGCAGGCCTGCCTCGGGCCGCTTGTCGCGTGGCGCCCCAGCCCACTTGGGCCCACCGACGGCGCCCATCAGAACCGCCCTGGCGCTCTTCGCCGCGGCCAGCGCCTCATCGGAGAGCGGCGTGCCAAGCTGATCGAAGCTCGCGCCGCCGAACGGCATTTCGGAGGTGGTGAGCTCCGGCCAGAGCCTGGCCGCAACGCGCTTCACCTCGGCGATCACCTCGGGCCCGATACCGTCGCCGGGCAGGAGGAGCAGATCGGTCATCTACGGATTCCTGGACTAGAGCGGCCGCTCGGCCGCGACCTCGTAAAGCTTAAGCCGCCGGTCGGACACGCCGAACTGCGGCCAGGCGGCCCGCCAGTCGGCCATATGGGCGGTCTGGAAATGAGCGTCGAGGGCAACCTGGTCGCGCCAGGCCTCGAAGACGCGGATCAGGCCGGGCTCGGCCACGTCCTCGGCGTAGGAATAGACGAGGCAGCCATCCTCCGCGCGCGAGGCCGCCAGCATCTTCTCCATGTGTGGCTTGAACCGGCCGAGGTTCTCCGGCGGGACCCGCACCGTGCCGACGATGACGAGGCTCACGCGTCCTCCAGCCAGGGCTGGGCGAGCGCGCGCTTCATCTCGTAGACATCGATGGCGTCGGCGGCCTGCAGGGTCTCGCCGATCGCGTCCAGGCCATTCAGCATCTTCGCCTTGCGCCTGGGGTCGATCTCGAAGTGGAACTTCGCCCCCGAAGGCGAGACCACCGTCTGGCTCTCCAGGTCGACGGTGACCAGGTGGTTGCCGCCCTTGGCTTCCTCCATGAGCTGGCGCACCTCGTCCGGCTTAAGGACCACGGGCAGCAGGCCGTTCTGGAAGCAGTTGTTGTTGAAGATGTCGGCGAAGCTGGTGGAGATCACGCAACGGATGCCGAAGTCCATCAGCGCCCAGGGCGCGTGTTCCCGCGACGAGCCGCAGCCGAAATTGTCCCCGGCCACCAGCACGCCCGCACCCTTGTACTCCGGCCGGTTCAGCACGAACTCCGGCCGCTCGCGGCCCTCCCCGTCGAAGCGCAGATCGTAGAACAGGCCCTTGGCGAGGCCCTCGCGCTCCACGGTCTTGAGGAACTGCTTGGGGATGATCTGGTCGGTGTCGATATTGGCCAGCGGCAGCGGCGCGATCTGGGCGTCGAGGCGGGTGAAGGGCTGCATCAGGCGGGCTCCGCCATGGAGTTGGAAACGAGCGGCTCGGCGGTCAGGACGATGGTGGGGACGCCGGCCGGGGCGTCGCGGATCGTGAACACCTTGGTGCCGGGCTTGCGGCCGGTGCGCAGCTCCGAGACGTTGAACCCCGCCGCGGCGAGCCGTGCATGGACCGCATCGGGATCGGCGGTCCGCCAGGCCAGGCCCCCGAAGCTGTCGGGCCCATCAGAGACGGGGGCCTTCAGACTGGCTGCGAACTCCACCACCGCGTCGCCGCATTTGAAGAACAGTTGCCGCGCGCCCCAGCCGGGGTTGGCGCGGTCGAGCCTGAGGTCGAGCCCGAGCCGCCCGCCGAAGTTGGCGACGGCGCGGTCGATGTTGGCGGTGCGCATCACCACGTGGTCCAGCGCCGGAATCGCCGCGGTCTCCTCGCCGTTGGCGGGCGAGGACTGCGCGCCCTCGCGGCCGGCCGTCAGGACGATGTCGATGCCGGCCGCAGCCGTGCGGGCCACCGCGCCGACGCGCTCCACGGGCAGGCCGCGGCGCTCTATCAGTCGGGCGTCGGCTTCGAGGTCGCGGACCTGAAACGCCACGAGCCAGACGCCTTCGCCCTCCGCTTCCAGGCGCGCGCGGACACGGTCGCCTGCGGCGCCCTCACCGTAGGGCCCGATCACTTCGAGCGCAGCGTTGGCGAGGTGGAACCAGGCCCGTTCCGCTCCGTCGCGGGGCTCCAATTCCGGCTCTCGTCCGAGCAGGCGGCGGTACCCCTCGACCGCTGCGCCGAAATCGCCGACGGCGACAGCCACGTGATCGAGGGCAGTGATCACAAGAAATCCCGCACGTCGGCGATGCGGCCGGCGATCGCGGCCGCGGCGGCCATGGCGGGGCTCATCAGATGGGTGCGTCCGGCGCGGCCCTGCCGGCCCTCGAAGTTGCGGTTGGAGGTCGAGGCGCAGCGCTCGCCCGGGTTCAGCTTGTCGGGGTTCATGGCCAGGCACATCGAGCAGCCCGGCTCGCGCCAGTCGAACCCGGCGGCCCTGAACACCTCGTCCAGACCCTCGGCCTCGGCCTGCGCTTTCACCAGACCCGAGCCCGGCACCACCATGGCCCGGACGCCGGGGGCGACCTTGCGGCCCGCCTCGAGAGCCTTGGCCGCGATCTTCGCCGCGACGCGCAGGTCCTCGATGCGGCTGTTGGTGCACGAACCGATGAACACCACGTCGATCTTCGCGCTTGCGATCGGCTGGCCGGCCTCCAGGCCCATGTAGTCCAGCGAGCGCTCGGCCGAGGCGCGCTTGTCCGGGTTCTCGTAGGCCTCCGGCGACGGGACGCCGGCGGTCACCGGGATCACGTCCTCGGGACTGGTGCCCCAGGTGACCAGCGGCGCGATGTCGGCCGCGTCGATGCGGATCTCGCGGTCGAACACCGCGTCGGGGTCTGAGAAGAAGCTCTTCCAATAGGCCAGCGCCATCTCCCAGGCGCCGCCCTTCGGCGCGGCCGGGCGGCCCTTCAGGTACTCGTAGGTGGTCTCGTCGGGGGCGACCAGGCCGGCCCGCGCGCCGCCTTCGATGGTCAGGTTGCAGAGCGTCATGCGCCCTTCCATGGACAGCGCCCGGACCGCCTCGCCGGCGTACTCGATGACGTAGCCGGTGCCACCCGCGGTCCCGATGGCGCCGATGACGGCGAGCGCGAAGTCCTTGGCGCCGACCCCGGGCGCGGGCGCGCCGTCGATGGTCACCCGCATGTTCCTCGACTTTGTCTGGCGCAGCGTCTGGGTGGCGAGCACATGCTCCACCTCCGAGGTGCCGATCCCGTGCGCCAGCGCGCCAAAGGCGCCGTGGGTCGAGGTGTGACTGTCGCCGCAGACGATGGTCATGCCGGGCTGGGTGCGGCCCTGTTCGGGGCCCACCACGTGGACGATACCGTTCCTCACGTCGCCCATCGGGAAGAACTTGATGCCGGCGTCGGCCACATTGGCCTCGAGCATCTGCAGCTGGGTGCGCGCCTCCTCATCCGCGACGGCGCCTACGCCGAGGCCCTGGCCCTCGGTCGGGATGTTGTGGTCGGCGACCGCCAGCGTGCGGTCGGGCCGGCGGACCTTGCGGTGGTTCGCGCGAAGGCCGGCGAACGCCTGCGGGGAGGTCACCTCGTGGATCAGGTGCAGGTCGATGTAGAGGATCGCCTCGCCGTCTTGTCCATCCTGGCCGTCTTGGGCGACGACGTGGGCGTCCCAGATCTTGTCGTACAGGGTTTTGCCGGGCATGGGCCGCATCTATGTCCGCCGACGCGCGCACGTCTAGTGCTGCGGTGCGGCGAAATTGGCGCAGGCGCAGCAAATTCTTGCCGTGACCGGCGTCCTGCCGGCCAGGGCGCAGCCGGCTTGACGATTTCGATTACGGGCGTAAGCTCGCCTGGACTACAGCTGTAAGCGAATGACCCGCATCTCCGCCGCCGAAAGCCAGATCATGCAGGCGCTGTGGGCCAGGGGCCCGCTGGGCGCCGAGGAGATCGTGCGCGAGGTCGGAGAGGCCCAGAGCTGGGGCGAGGCGACGGTCAAGACACTGATCAACCGTCTCCTGAAGAAGAAGGCGATCGCTTCCGAGCGCGAGGGCGGCCGCGCGCGCTACCGGCCCCTGCTGACGCGCGAGGACTATGTCACCGGCGAGAGCCAGGGCCTGCTTGACCGCCTGTTCGGCGGGGAAGTCGCCCCGCTGGTCGCCCACTATGCCAAGCATCGGCCGCTGTCGCCCGAAGAGCTGGAGCGGCTGAAGGCCCTCATCGCCGAGATGGAGCGTGACGATGGCTGAGGTCGTCGACGCCCTGCTGCGGGTGAACCTCGTCGCCTCGCTCGCCATCCTCGCCGTCCTGCTGCTGAGACTTCCCATCCGCCATCGCTTCGGGCCCGAGATCGCCTATGGCCTCTGGGCCGCCCCGCCGCTCGCGGCGGCGGCCACCATCGCGCCCCTCAAGATCCAGAGCTCGACGCTGGCGCGCCCGCTGGCGCATCTGGCGCCGGTTTCGCTGTCCCCGGGCCTGCTGGTGCTCTGGGCCGTCGGCTTGGGGCTGGCGGTCGGGCTCATGTGGCGCGCGCAGTCGGCGTTCCTGAAGTCCGCCCGCGCCGGCCGCGCCGGGCCCGCGGTCGTCGGCATCGTCGCGCCCCGCCTGGTGATGCCGCCGGACGACGGGCGCTACACCGCCGAGGAGCGGATGCTGATCCGCGCCCACGAGCGGGCGCACATGCTGCGCAAGGACCCTCGGGCCGGAGCGCTGATCGCCGGCCTCCAGTGCCTCGCCTGGTTCAATCCGCTGGTGCACGTGGCCGCGCACTTCGCCCGCCTCGACCAGGAGCTGGCCTGCGACGCGGCGGTGATACGCCAGCACCCGCAGGCGCGTGCGCTCTACGCGAGGACCCTCCTGAAGACCCAGCTCGTGGCCGCACCGTTGCCGCTCGGTTGCTACTGGCCCGCCCGGTCGCGCCATCCGCTCGAGGTCCGCGTGGAGCTTCTCAGGCGGCCCCGTGTGGACCGCGGGATCGAAGGTTTCCTGCTGATCAGCGCGGGGATTGTCGCGGCCGCCGTCCTGGCCTGGGCGGCCGAGCCGCCGATCGTGTTCACCCCGCCGCCGCCGATCTGGGCGCTGGATGGTCCCGACACCGGGCACATGTCGGTGATGCTCGTGACCTGGCCGGCGCCCGCCGCCGCGTCCGCCCGCCGCTAGGCGGCGACGGCGGTCGGAGCCGCTTGAAGGCAGCCGAGCGCGATCAGCGTGGTCCGGAGCGCGTCATCCAGCGGTGTGTGCGGCTCGGGGCCGATCGCGGCCGTCAGGCGGCCATTGTCGAGCAGCACGTCCTCGCGCCACAGGTAGCGCATCTCGTAGACCTCCCGCAGCGTCTCGTTGAACGGCCCGGCGGCGGCGACGGCGAGCCAGGGGAAAGGCAGGACCGCGGGTTTGCGGCCGGTTACCCGGCGCAGGGTCTCCACCAGATCGTGACCCGTGATCGCGTGTCCGGCGAAGTGGAAGCTTGCCACCGCGGCGAGTTCGTCTTCGCGGTCGAGCAGCCGCGCCGCCGCCTCGGCGAGGTCGGGCAGGTAGGCGAAGGCGTGAGGCGCCGCCAGCGGTCCGGGGTACATGAGCCGGGTCACCGGCTTGCCCGCCGGGAAGATGACGCCGCCCAGCCAGTTGCCTCCGGCGCGCCCTCCGAAGAAGTCGCCGGCGCGAAGCACCACCGACTTGCCGCCCTCCTGGGCCGCGGAGCGGAGCCGGCGCTCGAGTTCGACGCGGAGCTTGCCCTTGCGGGTCAGCGGATTCTGCGGCGCCTCCTCGGCGATGCGGCCGCGCGCATCGGGGCCGTAGTTGTAGACGCTGCCGGCGATCAGCATCCTCGCGCCCTCGGCGATCGAGGCGGCGATGGTGTTGTCGATCATCGGCAGGATGGTGCCGCCCCAGTTGCGGTAGCCCGCCGGATTGGCGGCGTGGACGATCACCTGAACGCCTTCGGCCGCACGGCGGACGTCTTCGCGCTCCATGGCGTCGCCCTTGCGCCAGTCGACATCGCCGGGCGTCGCCTTGCGCGCGGCGTCGGGACTGCGCTGCAGGGCGCGCACCCGCCAGCCGTGGGCCAGCAGGGCCTGGGCGGCCTGTCCGCCGAAAGCGCCGGCGGCGCCGATCACGAGAGCGGTCTTGGTCATGGCGAGGTCTCCTGTCGCCGATGAGGATGGCCGCGGCCCCACCCTCAACGGAATTGCGTTTCTACGCACCTCAGTTATTCATTTGTGCATGCCGAGCGCCGACTGGGACCTGTTCCAGAGCCTGCACGCCGTGATGGAGGCTGGCAGCCTGTCGGCGGCCGCGAAGCTGCGCGGCCTGACCCAGCCCACCATCGGGCGGCACATCGAGGCGCTGGAGCGGCGACTGGGCGGTCCGCTGTTCGTGCGTTCGCCCCGCGGCTTGCAGGCGACCGAGCTTGCGCTGGAGCTGAAGCCGCACCTGGCCGAGATGTCGGCGGCGGCCGACGCGGCCCTGCGCGACGCCACCGGGGCCGCCAACTCGGTCACCGGCTCGATCCGCATCACCGCCAGCGAGATGGTCGGCGTCGAGGTGCTGCCGCCCCTGCTCACCGAATTTCGGGAGACCCATCCGGGCGTCATCATCGAGCTGATGCTTTCCAACGCCACGGAAGACCTCTCGCGGCGGGTGGCGGACATCGCGGTGCGGATGACGCCGCCGACCCAAGGCGCGCTGGTCGCCAAGAAGGTGGGTGACATCCAGCTCGGCTTCTACGCCGCGCCAGACTACCTCGCCCGCCACGGCGCGCCGGAAACCTTCGAGGACCTCGACCACCACGCCGTCATCGGCTTCGACAGCCCGGCGCGGGGCATCAGCGAACTGCCCGGGCTGAAGCGACCGGTGAGCCGCGAGACCTTCACATTCCGCTCCGACAGCGATCTCGCCCAGCTGGCGGCGTTGAAGTCCGGCTTCGGCATCGGCGTGGCCCAGACGGAGATCGCGCGCCGGCACGGCCTCGTGCGCGTGATGCGGAACGCGAACGTCTTCACCCTGACCACCTGGGTGGTGATGCACGAGAACCTGAAGGGCAGCCGCCGGATACGGCTGATGTTCGACCATCTGGTCGCAGGGCTCTCGGAGTACATCGCCGGCAGCCGGAGCGCGCCCTGAACGAAAACGGCGGCCCCGTCGCCGGAGCCGCCGCTTCGAATTCGACTGCAGTGCGGGCCTATTCCTTGGTCGGAGCGGCGTCCGGCGTCTCGGAGGGCTCGTCCTTGGCCGCGCCGGTCATGGCGCGCTCGGCGATGCGGGCCGACTTGCCGCGGCGATCGCGCAGGTAATAGAGCTTCGCGCGGCGGACCACGCCGCGGCGCTTCACCTCGATGGATTCGATCATCGGCGACAGCAGCGGGAACACGCGCTCCACGCCCTCGCCGAAGGAGATCTTCCGGACGGTGAAGTTCTCGTGGACGCCGGTCCCCGACCGGGCGATGCACACGCCCTCGTAGGCCTGGACGCGCTCACGCTCGCCTTCCTTGATCCGCACGTTCACGCGGACCGTGTCGCCGGGCCGGAATTCCGGGACCTTGCGGGCGGCGAGGCGCTGGGCCTCTTCCTTCTCGAGCTGTTCGATCACGTTCATGGTCGTCATTCCTTACCGGGCTTGACTGCGCCCTTTGCCTGTTGATTGGCGGTCCGCCGCGCCCAGAGGTCCGGACGCCGCTCCCGCGTGGTACTTTCCCGCTCCCCCTGCCGCCACTTGGAGATCTCCGCATGGTGGCCGGACAGCAGCACCTCGGGGATGTCGAGCCCTTCGAACGTCCGCGGCCTCGTGTACTGCGGATGCTCGAGGAGGTGATCCTCGAAGCTTTCGTCACTCAAACTCTGCGGCTCGCCCAACACACCCGGCACGAGCCGCACGCACGCCTCGATCGTCACGAGCGCGGCGGCCTCGCCCCCGGCCAGGACCGCATCGCCCACGGCGACCTCCTCGAACCCGCGGGCCTCGATGACCCGCTGGTCCACCCCTTCGAACCGACCGCACAAGACGATCAGCCCGGGTCCCTGGGACCACTCACGCACGCGTTCCTGGGTCAGGGGTCGACCCCGCGCGCTCATGTACAAGAGCGGCCGGCCGCGCCCCTCCACGCTGTCGAGCGCAGAGGCGATCACGTCCGCCCGCATCACCTGCCCCGGGCCGCCACCCGCAGGGGTGTCGTCGAGGAAGCCGCGCTTATCCTTGGAAAAGCCGCGGATGTCCACTGTTTCAAGCCGCCACAGGCCCGCCTCGCGCCAGGCGGTCCCGATCAGCGAGACACCCAGCGGGCCCGGAAAGGCCTCCGGGAACATGGTCAGCACGGTGACGTCGAACGACATGGGCGCTAGGGGCGTCAGCGAACGGCGCGCGTCAAGCCTTGCGGGCCGGCGGCCCGGCGCGTAAGCGAGGCCCCTTCGCACCTGCAACATAACCCAAGCGGGCCCTTCCAATGGACGAGACCCTGGTCGAAACCCTCCAGCTCGAGCGGCTGGAAGTGAATCTGTTCCGGGGGACGACGCCGGACAACCGCCCGGGCCGCATCTTCGGCGGCCAGGTGATCGCCCAGTCCCTGCTGGCGGCCTACGAGACGGTCGAGGACCGGGTCTGCCATTCGCTGCACTGCTACTTCATCCGGCCGGGCGATCCGACCGTGCCGATCGTCTTCGAAGTCGACCGCTCGCGCGATGGCGGCTCGTTCACGACCAGGCGCGTGATCGCCGTGCAGCACGGGCAGCAGATCTTCAACCTCGCGGCCTCCTTCCAGGTGGCCGAGGACGGCTACGAGCACCAGGCGCCGATGCCCAAGACGCCGTCCTGGCGCGAACTTCCGGACGAGCGGAAGGTCCGCGAGGAGATGATGAAGAAGAACCCCGAGCAGTTCAGAGACTGGATGGACCGACACCAGCCGATCGAGATGCGCTCGGAAGACGCCCGCACCTACTTCCAGAGCGGGCCTTCGGACCCGGAGA
>JAGWSE010000334.1 GCA_028869395.1 Alphaproteobacteria bacterium
CGTCGCGAAACACGGCCTCGCCGCCTATCGCGCCAACCCGCACTTCCCCGTCAATACGCTGCTGATCATGCGCGGCCTGATCGCCGCCCGGCGCATGGGCGTGGAGGCCGCCTACCTCGCCGTCGTCGAGGCCGCCATGTGGGAGACCGGCCAGAAGATGGACGATCCCGAGATCGTGGCCGGCGTCCTCGGGTCCGCCGGTCTCGACGCGCAGGCGATCCTCGCCGCCACCCAGCACCCCGAGGTCAAGGCCGAGCTCATCGCCAACACCGAGGCCGCCGTGGCGCGCGGCGTCTTCGGCATCCCCACCTTCTTCGTGGGCTCGGAGATGTTCTTCGGCAAGGACCGCCTGGACCAGGTCGAAGAGGCGGCGCGCGAGGCCCGGACCGCCCCGGCCTGAGGCCGGCCGCACGGCGGAGCCCCCTTAGGGGGCTCGGCAAAGTCGCCGCTCAAGGGACGTTGACAGCGCCTAGGGGCCGCCCCCACCTTCCGGCCTCCTTCGTCCGGGCCCCAGAGCCCCTGGAACCGATTACCCGCAGTATGAACGTCGTCGTCGTCGAGAGCCCGGCCAAGGCCAAGACCATCAACAAGTACCTGGGCTCCGACTACACGGTCCTGGCCTCGTACGGTCACGTCCGCGACCTGCCGGCCAAGGACGGCTCGGTGCGTCCCGACGAGGACTTCGCCATGTCCTGGGACGTGGACGGCAAGGCCGCCAAGCGGCTGGCCGAGATCGCCGACGCGGTGAAGAAGTCCGACCGCCTGATCCTCGCCACCGACCCCGATCGCGAAGGCGAGGCGATCAGCTGGCACGTGCTGGAGGTGCTGCGCCAGAAGCGGGCCCTGAAGGACGCCCAGGTCCAGCGCGTCGTCTTCAACGCCATCACCCGCTCGGCGGTGACCGAGGCGATGAAGAACCCGCGCGATATCGACATGGAGCTGGTCGACGCCTATCTGGCCCGCCGCGCGCTCGACTACCTCGTGGGCTTCACCCTCTCGCCGGTCCTGTGGCGCAAGCTGCCGGGCTCGCGCTCGGCCGGCCGCGTTCAGTCGGTGGCCCTGCGCCTGATCGTCGACCGCGAGCTCGAGATCGAGGCCTTCCGCACCCAGGAGTACTGGACCGTCGAGGCCGACGTCGCCGCCGGCGGCGATCCCTTCGTCGCCCGCCTCGTCAAGCACGACGGCAAGCGGCTCTCCAAGTTCGACCTGGCCAGCGAAGCCTCCGCCTTCGCCGCGCGCGACGCCGTCAAGGCCGCGACCTTCAAGGTCGCCGCGGTCGAGAAGAAGCCCGCCCGGCGCTCGCCGCCGCCGCCCTTCACCACCTCGACCCTGCAGCAGGAAGCCGCCCGCAAGCTGGGCTTCAATGCCCAGCGCACCATGCAGGCCGCCCAGAAGCTCTACGAGGGCGTCGACATCGGCGGCGAGACGGTCGGGCTGATCACCTACATGCGGACCGACGGCGTGCAGACCGCGCCCGAGGCGCTGGACGAGGCCCGCCAGGTGATCGGCGGCCTCTACGGGCGCGAATACGTCCCCGAGAAGGCCCGCATCTATTCCACCAAGGCCAAGAACGCTCAGGAGGCGCACGAGGCGATCCGCCCGACCAGCCTGGCGCGCAATCCCGGCCGCCTGCGCCTGGAGGGCGACCTCGGCCGCCTCTACGAGCTGATCTGGAAGCGGATGATCGCCTCGCAGATGGAGGCCGCGCGCATCGAGCGCACGACCATCGACCTGGAGAGCCTGGACGGGAAGGAAGGCCTGCGCGCCACCGGCCAGGTCATCCTCTTCGACGGCTACCTCGCCGTCTACGAGGAGGGCCGCGACGACCCGGAGGACGAGGAAGGCGGCCGCCTGCCGCAGGTGCGCGAGGGGGCCGAGGCCCGCGAGGTCATCGGCGGCCTTTATGGGGCCAGCTACGTCCCGCCCGAGCCTCGCTACTATCGGGTCAAGGCCAAGAACGCCCAGGAAGCGCACGAGGCGATCCGGCCCACGTCGCTGGCCCGCA
>JAGWSE010000335.1 GCA_028869395.1 Alphaproteobacteria bacterium
AAGAAGGCGTGGGTCTGCTCCGAGATGCGGAAGGCCACCACCTGGGCCGCGTTCTCGCCGCGGCCCGGACACGAGAGAATATACTCGACCTCGTTGATCCGCATGAAGATGTCGGTGGGCGCAAGGATCCGCCTGGCGAACCGGTCGACGAACTCCCAGACCTGCTGACGCTTGTGGCCCCAGCGCGCGCCCAGCGCATCTCGCAGGCGGGCGAGGCGGAAGACGACGACGCCCTCGTCGGCCACCAGGGCCGAGGCGGCCTTCTGGATCTGGCCGCCGCCGTGACCCGACGTCCCCAATATCCTGGGCCGGGTCACAGCAACGGTCGCCTCACTCGCTACTCGCATTCCTGGGCTGCCCCAAGGCCAACAGAACCGACACGGCGCCCCCCGCGCCGTTCACCGTCTTTTGTTAACGGGCAAGCGTGAACAAACCCTCTAGTGGCCGCCCCCTTCGGGGGCGTCGCGAGGTCCCGGACGGATCGGCAACCCTAACGGAGAATGAACGTCCATGGCCCCGGCGCCGCACTGTCAACAAGAACGCCGGCGCCGGCCAAGCAATTGATTGACCGCCGTTCTTTGAGAGCGCACGATCCCCGCATTCGCCTGACTGACTCAGGCGGCGACACGGGCGGGCTCCGGCGGCCCACTACCTCAAGCGGCCGGAACGACGTCCTGGCGACGCCTGTCGCAGTTCGGCGAGGGACTTCGGTCCCTCTGTGTGGATTGCGAGGACGCCTTATGCCAACCGAGCAACACGGTGAGGTTCATCACCACCGCAACAAGGACGTGGCCAAGCGTTTGGAAGGCTACATCCAGATCGCCATGGTCGTGGCTGTCGCCATCCTGGCGGTCGGTCTGATCTACGGGATCCTGAACACCGGCTCCAGCGTGCCGGCCTGGATGCACTGACGCTGGACGCCCGAGCCGATCCGGCGGGGTGAATCCGAGGGGACGGGCGATCGGCGTCACAGCGACGCTTGTGAGCCTTTGCGCCCGTCTTCCCTCCCCTGATAGCCTGTTCGACAGATCCGGCGCCCCTTGACGCCGCGTCCCTCTGGCGAGGGCGCGCGCGCTGCGCTAGGCGTCCCTGCATAACCGGGAGGACGTCGAGATGGCGGGACGGGTTCAAGGCAAGGTGGCGATCGTCACCGGCGGCGCGAGCGGCATCGGCCGCGGCTGCGCCGAGAAACTGGCCGCGGAAGGCGCGGTGGTCGTCGTCAGCGACATGCAGGACCACAAGGGCGAGGAGGTCGTCCAGGCGATCGCGAGCGCCGGGGGGCAGGCGAGCTACCTGCACCAGGACGTGACCGACGAAGCCGCCTGGGAGGACCTGATCGGCAAGGTCCGGGCCAAGCACGGACGCCTGGACATCCTGGTCAACAACGCCGGCATCGGGCTGGGCGGATCGGTGCTGGACATGTCGCTCGCCGACTTCCGGCGGCAGACGGCGGTCAACGTCGACGGCGTGTTTCTGGGCTGCAAGCACGCCATCCCGCTGATGCGCCAGGGCGGCGGCGGCAGCATTGTCAACATGAGCTCGGTGGCGGGCCTGAAGGGCTCGCCCATGCTGGCCGGCTACTGCGCTACCAAGGGCGCAGTCCGGCTGTTCACCAAGGCGGTGGCGCTGGAATGCGCCGCGGCCAAGGACGGGATCCGCGTGAACTCGGTGCACCCCGGCATCATAGAGACGCCGATCTGGCTGACCGTGATCCCCGGCGGCGGCGCGGCGGCGGCCGGCCAGAACGCCCCGCCCGACCTCGACGCCATGTCGCAGATGGCCGTGCCGCTGGGCGTAAAGGGCTATCCGGAGGACATCGCCAACGGCGTACTGTGGCTGGCCTCGGACGAGAGCCGCTACGTCACCGGCGCGGAGCTGGTGATCGACGGGGGCCTTTCGGTCCGCTAATTCCCGGCGGATGACCGCCACCCTGCACGTGATCTTCGGCCCCTGCGGCGCGGGCAAGACCACCTACGCCCACGCCTTCGCGCGCCGCGAGGGCGCCGTCGCCTTTATCCTGGACGACTGGATGGCGCGGCTGTTCGGCCCCGACATCCCGGAGCCCATCGAATACGCCTGGATGGTCGAGCGCGTCGGCCGCTGCGAGTCCCAGATCTGGGCGACCGCGGCCGCGGTGCTGGCGGCCGGGACGCCGGTGATCCTGGACATCGGACTGATGCGCAAGGACGACCGGGCGCGAGTGCGCGCGATCGCCGAAGGCGCCGACCTGCCGCTGCAGTGGCATTTCGTGGACGCCCCCAAGGATGTGCGGCGCGCGCGGGTGGCCGAACGCAACACCGTGCGCGGCGAAGGGTTCGCCATCGAAGTCACGCCCGAGATGTTCGACTTCATCGAAGGCGTCTACGAGGGCCCAGAGCCCGCGGAACTGGCGGGCGCGATCCTCGGCGCCAGCGACTAGAGGGCGGCGCGCACCGCGTCGATGACGCCGCGCCAGTCGCCGGGCGAGCTCTGCCGGAACAGGCGCGCGCTGGGGTACCAGATGCTGGTTTCGCCCGACCAGCCCCAGCGCCAGTCCGGATCGTGCGACAGCAGGCTCCACACGGGCTTGCCCATGGCGCCGGCGAGATGGGCGACCGCCGTGTCGACCGTGATCACCCGCTCGAGGCCCGCCACGATGCGGCGGGTGTCCTCGAAATCGGCGGCGCCAGTGGCCTCCGGGGCGAGGTTCATGGCGCCCGGCAGGGCCAGGAGTTCTGCGGCGTAGGCGTCCGGCAGGGAGCGCAGGGCGTCCTTCGGAGGGGCGGGGGCGCCGCGGGCGACGACGCCGATCCCCTGCCCGCCCGCCGCCCCAGGCAGGTAGTCCGCAGGCCCCGGCGCGCCCAGCCATCGCGGCAGGGCCAGCCGGAACAGGTCAGGCGTGGAGAGGGCGCTGAGCGGCACGGGCGTGGGCGAGGATGGGGCTGTGTAGCAAGCTGCAGGCGAGGAACGGAAGAGCGCCTCGTCGGGTCAGATAGCAATGCTCGGCGCCGCTTGAGTTTTGCGGCGCACAATTCTATCTTCGCCGCCCCCGGACGCCTGCGCCCGCGGCCGGTTGTTGAAATCACCAGGGCGAAACCCGAGTCATCACCTCTATGGAAAAAGTCCCGATGACCGCCGAGGGC
>JAGWSE010000336.1 GCA_028869395.1 Alphaproteobacteria bacterium
GCCTTCACCGCCCCGTGCAGGAAGTCGGCCACGCACATCGGCATCGCGCCCAGTTCCACGAGGCGTTCTAGGCCCAGCGGCTTCTTCGAGAATTTCCGGATCGAGACCGCCGCGCCGTCGATGGCGATCGGCGCGATCGCCGCGTTGACGCGGGAGCCGTCGGGGAGGCGGGCGTCGACCATCGGCTGGCTCTCGTCGATCCGGCGGCCCACGCCGGCCACGATGCGGTTGACGATGCGCAGGAGGTGGTCGTTGTCGCGGAAGTGGACGGGGGTGAGCTCCAGCTCGCCGCGCCGCTCCACATAGACCTGATAGGGGCCGTTGATCAGGATGTCGTTGATCGACTCGTCCTTGAGCAAGGGCTCGATCGGCCCAAGCCCCACCATCTCGTCGTAGATCGAGGCGCCCAGCTCTTCGAGCTCGGCGGTGTTGAGCGCCAGCTTCTCGGCGCGGGCGAAGTCCCCCACCAGGTTCATCACCTGCCGGCGCAGCTCCGCTTCTTCCAGTTTCTCGAGTTTCGAGAGGTCCAGTTCGTCGATGAGCCGCGCATGCAGCTTCATCCGCAGATCGATCTGGTTCGGCTTGCCGGGCTGCGGTGGCGGCGGGGCCGGCTTTGCGGGCCGCGACGCCGACGGCTCGGGACTCTTGGTTGCGGCCGCCGGCGCAGCTTTCGCGGCGGGCGGCGCCTTGGGCTCCGGCGCAGGGGCGGTCGGGACCGGCTGTTGCCGGACGAGGCTGAAGCGGCCCATCAGGCGGCCCTCGCGCCGTCGCGGCGGAGGGATTCGGCGGCGAGCATCTCCACCAGCACCTGGACGTCCTTGACGATCTTCGACTTCGGCCGGTGCTGGGCGATCGGGCCGCCCAGGTTGGCGGAGGCTGCCGCGGCCTCCCAGTCGGAGCTGATGCCGGCGGCCGACTTGCGCTGGAGCGCCCGCTCGGCCTCGGCCATGGAAGGCGCGGGCCCGAACATGCGGCTGGCCAAGCGGTTGAGCACGATGCGCGGCTTCAGCGCGGCGCCCAGCGCATCCTCGATCTCGTCGGAAAAGGCCCGCGCGGCGAGCAGCGCCGGAACCGTCAGCTCGGAGATGACGAGCACCTCGTCGGCGCCAGCGAGGGCGTCCAGCGTCCAGGAGCGCCGGTGGCGCGGCACGTCCAGGATCACCCATTCATAGGTCTCGCAGGCGACCTCCAGCACGCGCAGCACCGCCTCGCGGGAAGCGGTCTCGAAGGCGTTGGCGTCGCGCGGATGGGCGAGCAGGTCGAGTCGGTCGGAGACGGGCGTGGCGAAGGCCTGAAGCATGGCCTGATCGATCCGCTCGGCCGAGGCGCCGAACTCGGCAAGCCGCATCGCCGGAGCCACGCCGAAATAGGCCGCCGCCGCGCCGTCGGCGAAATTCAGGTCGACGAGGGCGACGCGCCCCTTGCCCCGCCGGGTCGACAGGGCGTGCGCGATCTCGACCGCCAGTGTCGTGGCGCCCGATCCGCCGACGGCGCCGCTCACCGCCCAGCAGCGGGACTCGCTGGCCGGGCCGGCGGGCGTCGCCTGCGCGGCGGCGAGCAGACCCTGCATCGCGGCCAGCACCTGCTCCGGCGAGTAGGGCGCCTCGAGGATGTCGGCGTGCTCCAGCCGCAGCAGGTTGCGCACCAGCCCGGCCGGCAGGCTCTCGCCCACCATCAGCACGGGCGGCGGCGCCTTGGCGGCGGCCAGCGCCTTCACCGCGACGCCCAGGGCGGCGGCTTCCCATCCATCGGCGTCGATCAGCACCAGGTCGAATGCGCCGGCGGCGAGGTCGTCGAGCTGATCGAGAGCGCCGTCGAGCACGTCCGCGCCAGCCAGCGGGCCGTCGGCCAGCGCCGTGAGCGAGGCGCCCAGCGTCAGCACCCGCCGGCCCTTCAGCCCGGGCGGACCGGCCGGCGCCCACTTGGATCCGAGAACGCCCATCACTTGCCGTCCTTGGCGGGCGCGTGCGGCTTGTCGAACGACTTGCCGTTGAACATCAAGTCGAGGTCGCCAGGCTCGCGGCCGGGCACGCCCGCCTGCTTGGCGACCGTGAAGTCGGCGGCCGTGGCGAGCCTGGGGATCACCACGATCAGCAGCTCGGTCTCGTTGCGTTTCCACTGCGCCGAACGGAACAGCGTGCCGATGATCGGGATCGAGCCGAGGCCCGGGATCTGCGCGACGCTGTTGGCGTAGTCGTGCTGGAACAGTCCGCCGATCGCCAGCGCCTCGCCGCTCTTCAGCTCAACGGTGGTCTGGGCCCGGCGGGTGGTCAGCGCAGGCACCGTCACGCCGGAGAGGCGCAGCGAATTGGCCGGGTCGAGCTGGCTCACTTCCGGCTCGACGTTCAGCCGGATGAGACCGTTGTTTTCGACAGTAGGGGTGAAGTTCAGCTTCACGCCATACGGGCGGAAGTCGATCGTCACCTGGTTCAGGCCCTGCGGCACGGGGAAGGGGAATTCGCCGCCCGCCAGGAAGCTCGCCTTCTCGCCCGACACCGCGACGAGGTTCGGCCGCGCGAGGGTGCGGATCAGCCCCTTGGTCTCCAGCGCTTGCAGCACGACGTCGATGTTGGTGTTCCCCGCACCGCCGGTCAGTCTCAGCGTGCCCTGCGGCGCGTTGGCGCCGATCAGGCCGGCGCCGGAGGTGAACTGGAACGAGTTGTTGCCGATCGAGGCGTTGATGCCGAAGTCCTGAAGGGCCGAGCGGGTGGCCTCCATGATGCGGACTTCCAGCACAACTTCCTGCGACGCGCGGGCGGTAAGGTCGTTGGTGACGTAGTCGGGCGCGTATTTCTCGGCGATCTTCTCGGCGCGGGCCGAGATTCCGGTGTTCGAGACCTGGCCGGTGAGCAGCAGGCCTTCGCCCAGGTTCCGCACCTTGATGTGCTCGCCGGGGAACGCCGTGGCCAGTGCGTCCTGCATCGCAGCCGCGTCATAGGTCACGTTGAGGTCGATCACCTCCGAAAGCGCGCCGCCTGGCCCGTAGACCAGGAGGTTGGTCGAGCCGATCGCCTTGCCGCGCACATAGAAGCTGCGGTCCGAGGTCGCCACCACCTGGGCGATGTCGTCCTGGGCCACGACGATGCGGCTGGCGGGCTGCGGGAGCCGGAACGCCAGCGACTTGTCCTTCGGAACCACGATCAGCCGGTTGACCGCCGGCTCGCTCGCCATGAGCGCATCCGCCTTCGCGGGCGCCGGCATGGCGGCCGCCACGGCCAGGGCGGAAGCGCACGCGAGCGCGCTCAGTATCGGACGCATCATGGGACGGTGGCCTTGCATGGGTTAGGCGCCGGCCGGCTTGGCGGCGGACGCGGCGGCCTTGGCCTCCGCGGCGATGGGGGCGGCCGGAGGCGGCGCGGGCCGGACGCGGCTGGCGCCGCCGCCGTAGGACACGACGGTGATCATCGGCGGGCGCATCAGGCGTACCGGACGGCCTTCGCGGCGCAACGCGCGCACCGGGCCCGCGGGTCCGCCGCCCAGGAAATCCTGGGTGTCGAGCGAACGAACCTTGTCCGCATCGACTTCACCGGTGCGGCGAAGCGCGAGCGACAGGGCGCCCAGCGTGGAGGCGATGGCGAGCTTCTGCGCGTCCTCGACCGACACCTCGAGCGTCGCATTCTTCGGCTCGGCCGGCTTGTCGGAGCTGAGGTCGGCGTTCAGGTCGACGGCGAGCACGCGCACGTCCTGCAGGATCACGTCGGAGACATAGGTCCGCTTCGGACCCGCAGGCGTGAGATCGCGCATCAGCACGACATCGACATGGTCGCCGGGCAGGGCGTGGCCGCCGACGCCGGAAACGTCGGTGACCTTGATGGTGTAGGCGCGCATGCCGTCGGCCACCTCCGCCGCCACCGAGGGGCGGGCGCCGGGGCCGGACAGCTTGTCGGGCAGCACCGCCTCGTGGGCGGCGATCGGCGCCAGGGCGATCGGCGCGCCGCCGTGATCGGTCGACAGAACCTGCTGGACCGTCGTGAAGGCGCCCTGCGGGGCCATGTCGGCCGGCATATGGACGAGGGTCAGCGCGCCGGCGTCCAGCTTGTCGCCGTACTTGATGTCCTTGGTCGCGATGACCACCGGCGCTCCGGCTGCCACGGCGCCTTGCGCATGCCCGCCGGCCTGGTGCGGCAACACCGTCTTGGCGACGACCAGGGCTCCCAGGCCGAGGACGGCCGACGCCCCAAGGCTGACGATCGTGATGACGCGCATATGCCAAAGCCCGCGGAAACTATGAGGTTCGTCATAGGGTTACCGACCGCCCCCTTGCGATATCCCCAACAAACGCGGTGAACGGCGGCTAAGGAATCTGAACGCTGCGGCCGCGCCTGCAGGGGAGCCTCGCGCGTCGCGCGGTCCACAGGCCGGGAAATATGGTTCAGGCCGGCGGCGCCGCCGCGAGCGCCCGCGGGATCGCTGCACGATCCACCCTCCCCTCAACGGAAGGGATGAATTACGCTTCAGCCCGCATTTCAGATGATCATTTCGGGGAAACGAGCATGAAGCTTCGGCGTCTGGGGGCCTCTGGCCTGAAGGTCAGCGAGGTCGGGATCGGCTGCAACAATTTCGGCATGCGCATCGACGCGGCGGGGACCCAGGCCGTGGTCGACGCCGCCATCGAGGCGGGCATCAACTTCTTCGACACCGCCGACGTCTACGGCGGCTCCAAGTCCGAGGAGTTCCTGGGCAAGGCGATCGGCAAACGCCGCCACGAGGTGGTCATCGCCACGAAGTTCGGCATGGGCCAGGGCGAACGGCAGGGCGGCTCGCGGCGCTGGATCATGCAGGCCGTGGAGAACAGCCTCAGGCGCCTGGGCACCGACTACATCGACCTCTACCAGATGCATCGCTTCGACGCCGACACGCCGCTCGACGAGACGCTGCGCGCCCTGGACGACCTGGTGAGCCAGGGCAAGGTGCGCTACCTCGGCAACTCCAATTACCTGGGCTACCAGATCGCCGACGCCGACTGGCAGGCGCGGATCGTGGGCCAGGTTCGCTTCGTCTCCGCTCAGAACCAGTACTCGCTGCTCGAGCGCCGCGTGGAGCACGAGGTGCTGCCTGCCTGCGAACGGTTCGGCCTGGGCTTCCTGCCGTTCTTCCCGCTGGGTTCGGGCCTGCTGACCGGCAAATACCGCCGCGGCGAGCCGCCGCCTGAGGGCACGCGCCTGGCGGCCTGGGGCCCCCGCGGCGCGCAGGCGCTCAGCGATCAGAATTTCGACAAGGTGGACAAGCTCACAAGGTGGGCGGAGGCGCGCGGGCATTCGATCCTCGAACTCGCCTTCGCCTGGCTGCTTGGCCACCCGGTGGTCTCCTCGGTGATCGCCGGGGCGACCAGCCCGGAGCAGGTCAAGTCCAACGCCGCCACCGCCGAGTGGGCGCTCACGCCGGAGGAGGTGAAGGAGGTCGGCGAGCTCATCGCCTGAGCCGTTTCGCCGTTCATCGCCGCGCGGGCGGGGCCCGGCCTGAGGTCGCGCTTGCGCGACGCCGCGTGACCTGTTCCTCAACTTGGCATGGATCCCCGTCGAGGTCGCGGGGAGGAGCGGAGGCGGGGCGTGTACGATCTGCTGAAGGGTCTGAGGGTTGTCGAGGGCTCGGCGTTCGTCGCCGCGCCCACCTGCGGACTCTATCTGGCCCAGTTCGGGGCCGAGGTGATCCGCTTCGACAATATCGGCGGCGGTCCGGATTTCCGCCGCTGGCCGCTGGCTGAAAATGGCGCCTCGCTCTATTGGGAGGGCCTGAACAAGGCCAAGAAGTCGGTCGCCCTCGATCTGACCCGCCCGCAGGGCCGCGAGATCGCCCAGGCGCTGGCGACCGCCCCGGGCGACGAGGCGGGGCTCTTCGTCACCAACTTTCCGGTCGATGGCTTTCTCTCTTACGAGACGCTCGCCAGGCGCCGTCCCGATCTCGTCTGCGTGCGCGTGATGGGCTGGGCCGATGGCTCGCAGGGCATGGACTACACGATCAACGCCGCGCTAGGCCTGCCGCTGATGACCGGGCCGGCCGACGATCCGAGGCCTGTCAACCACGTGCTGGCCGCGTGGGACCTGCTCACCGGCGCCTATTGCGCCTTCTCGCTGGTCTCGGCGCTGCTCGCCCGCCAGCGCGAAGGACGCGGCCGCGAGATCCGCTGCCCGCTCTCCGATATCGCCGCGGCCTCCATGGCCAATATGGGCTTCATGGCCGAGACGATGCTGTCCGGCCATCAGCGGCCGCGCATGGGCAACGACGTCTACGGCGCCTTCGGCCGGGACTTCCTGACCCGTGACGGCGAGAAGCTGATGATCCTCGCGATCACGCCCAAGCAATGGTCGAAGGCGCTCGACGCCCTGGGCGTCGCCGGGGAGGTCGCCGCGGTCGAAGCCGATCTGGGACTCTCCTTCGCGACCGACGAGGGCCTGCGCTTCACCCATCGGGCGCGGCTCTATCCGATCTTCGAGCGCGCCTTCGCCGGCCGGACGGCGGCCGAGCTCACCCCGGCCTTCGACGCGGGCGGCGTCACCTGGGGCGCCTACCAGCCGATGGAGGCGGCGCTCAGCGACCGTCGGCTCTACAAGGATAATCCCGTCTTCCAGCCCATCGCCCACCCGAGCGGGCTCACCTATCCCGCGCCGGGCGCGATGGGCACCATTCCGCAGGACGAGCGCCATCCCGCCGCGCCCGCGCCGCGGCTTGGCCAGCACACCGACGAGGTGCTGTCGGAGGTCCTCGGCCTGGACTCCGGCGAGATCGCGCGGCTGCACGATCAGGGCGTGATCGCCTAGGCGCCCGCCTCCAGGACGGCCAGGACGGCGCCTTCGCTCACCTGGGCGCCGACCTGGGCCGAGAGCTCGGCCACCTTGCCGTCGAACGGGGCCGCCAGGGCATATTCCATCTTCATGGCCTCGAGGGTCAGCAGGGTCTGTCCCTTCGCGACCGTGTCGCCGGCCTTGACGGACACCGCCGTCACCTTGCCCGGCATGGGACTGCGCACGGCGCCGTCGCCGCCTCCCCCCTCCGCCACGTCCGCGCTCGGCGGGTGCTCGGTGAAGGCGAAGGCCTCGCCCGCCTCGAAGACCACGATCTCGTCGTCATGGGTGACCAGCACCGAGCGGGGCTGGGCGTGCTCGGCGGCCCGGGCCAGCACCGCCTCGTCGGCTCGGAACAGGCGCACCGCCGTCTCGGGCTCGGCGTTCAGGCGGAAACCCACGAGCTCGCGCCAGGGCGAGAACGGCTCCTCGGCGGATCCGGCCTCGGCGTTCACCATCGCCGCGGCCGCCGCCGCCGACAGCGCTGCGGCCGACGGCTCGGCTGCGTCGGTCAGCGCCTCGAGGTTGCGATCGATGAAGCCGGTGTCGACGTCGCCTGCGATGAAGTCAGGGCTCTCCAGGCAGCGGCCGAGGAAGCCGGCGTTGGTTTTCACCGGCCACACCTCGACCTCGTCGCAAGCTTCGCACAGGTCGCTCACCGCCGCCTCGCGCGTGGGACCGTAGGCGATCAGCTTGGCGATCATGGGATCGTAAAAGGGCGTCACCTCGCCTCCCTCGGCGACGCCGGCGTCCGCCCTCACGGTGTCTGGCAGACGGAAGTGCTCCAGCACGCCGGTCGACGGCAGGAAGCGCCCGCCCGCCGTGTTCTCGGCGTAGAGCCTGGCCTCCACCGCATGCCCGGTCAGCCGGATCTGGTCCTGGCTCAGCGGCAGGGGCTCGCCCGCGGCCACGCGCAGTTGCCATTCGACGAGGTCCAGACCGGTGACCATTTCGGTGACCGGATGCTCCACCTGCAGGCGGGTGTTCATCTCCATGAACCAGATGCGGTCGGGCCTCAGGCCTTCGCTCGCATCGGCGATGAACTCGACCGTGCCGGCGCCGACGTAGCCCACCGCCTGGGCGGCCTTCACCGCCGCGCCCGTCACCGCCGCGCGCGTGGCTTTGTCCATCCCCGGCGCGGGGGCTTCCTCGATCACCTTCTGGTGGCGGCGCTGCAACGAGCAGTCGCGCTCGAACAGGTGGACCGTGTTCCCATGGCTGTCGGCGAACACCTGCGCCTCGATGTGCCGGGGCCGCGTGACGTAGGTCTCGAGCAGCACCCGGTCGTCGCCGAACGCGGCCCGCGCCTCGCGCCGCGCGCTCTCCAGGGCGGCGGCGAAGTCGGCCGCCTTGTCGACGCGCCGCATGCCCTTGCCGCCGCCGCCGGCCACGGCCTTGATCAGCACCGGATAGCCGATCCGCCCCGCCTCCCTGGCCAGCGTCTTGTCGTCCTGGTCCTCGCCGAGGTAGCCCGGCGTCACCGGAACGCCAGCCTTGGCCATCAGCGCCTTGGCGGCGTCCTTCAGGCCCATGGCGCGGATCGCGGCCGGCGGCGGACCGATCCAGACGAGGCCGGCGGTCATGACGGCCTCCGCGAACGCCGCATTCTCGGAAAGGAAGCCATAGCCCGGATGGATCGCCTCGGCGCCCGCCTCCCGGGCCGCGGCGATGATCTTCTCCGGAACGAGATAGCTCTCCCGCGCGGGCGCAGGGCCGATGCGCACGGCGGCGTCGGCTTCGCGCACGTGCAGGGCGTCCGCGTCGGCGTCGGAGTAGACGGCCACGGTCGAGATGCCCATCCGGCGGGCGGTGGCGAACACGCGCACGGCGATCTCGCCGCGATTGGCGACCAGGATGCTCTGCATGGGACTCACATCTGCGCCAGGGCGAGCGCCATCAACCCGATCATCATCAGGCCGAAAACGGTTGTCGTGGCGATCCACAGGAAGCCGGTCTTCACGACCGCGCCCGCCACACCGGAGCCGTAGGCGCCTCTCAGCGTCTGGAAGAGATTGATCGGCGTCCAGATGGACGCGACCAGGATCGCCCATCCGCGGATCGGTCCGGGCAGAACCCAGGCCAGCGCCGAGATGAGGAACACGAAAGACAGGAACTGCATCGCCACGATCAGGTGGTCGTAGAAATAGAGCCCCTTCCGGCCGAGGTAGACCAGCGCAAGGAAGCCCGCGAGGATCGGCAGGAGCAGGAACGCCATGCGGTGGGCCCAGGTGAAGAGCACCATCGCGTAATAGTCCTTGTTCTCGATCGCCCGCTGGAGCCTCGGCTTCAGCCAGCC